>JANOQP010000231.1:0-4884 GCA_031414895.1 Saprospirales bacterium | reverse complement strand
CATTTTTTCAAAAAAAACGGTCGAAACGGGCGACACGTTCAACCTCCGAATATTGGTCGCAGGCTCGCCCATCATGCCCCAAACGGTTGACCTATCGCGCTGGAAAACTTTTTTGCCCACCGAAAACATCTTGCACCAATCGGCATGGACGGCATCGGGGAAAAATTGGGCAAAAGATTTCACCCTCATTTTGTTCGACAGCGCGGACCTGAAATTGCCGCCGCTCACCGTCCGCCTTCGGTCAACCGATTCGGTCAAAACCAACCCGCTCGAATTGCGCATTTTCCCGGCCCCTGCCAGCGGCGACCTGTCTGACATGGACGATATCCGGGACATCCGGCGTGCGCCCGCAAACTGGCAGGATCACTGGAAATGGATCTTGACCGGACTTGTCTTGGCCATTTTTGGTGTATTTTTTTATCGAAAAAAGCCAAAAATGCAGCCAGGCGCGCCGTCGCAGGTTGTTGAAAAACAGGTTTCCCTGCTCGATTTGACGATGCAAAAACTGGACGGCCTCGAACGGCGAACGGCGAAAAAACCCAAAACCTCGCCAACCTTTTCCGATGAATTTTGCACCGAACTGAGCTTGATCGTCCGCCAATTTTTGGAAAAAAAATACGGCATCAAAGCCCTCGAATCCACGACAAAGGAGATTTTGGCTTTTTTAAAAACCACCCATTTTCCCGAAAACCAGGCCGCCGCGCTCCGGGAACTGCTCCAACAAACCGATTTTTCGAAATTTTCGGAAATGCCCGCGCCACCCGGTTTCGTTGAAAAATCGCTCCGAAATGCCCGCAACTTGGTTTCACAAACTGCCCAATGACATTCGCCAACCCTTTTTTCTTCCTGCTTTTGCCCATCATCCCGCTGCTCGTTTGGGAATATCGGCGCACGTCCAACCGCCGCCATGTTGCCTTGCAGGTGTCCCGGTTGTCGGCCATGCAGGGCGTAAAAACTTGGGTGGTCTATGCCCGAAATTGGCTCCAAATTTTGCGCTGGACGACCATGGCCATCCTGATTTTTGCGCTCGCGCGGCCACAATTGAAATGGTTCGAGGAGAAAATCGAGGCCGAGGCGATCGACATCGTTTTGGTTTTGGACGTTTCGCCGAGCATGCTGACGAAGGATTTTTACCCCGACCGATTGAGCGTCGCCAAAGAAGTGGCCAGCGATTTTGTCCGCAACCGTGTCCACGACCAAATTGGTTTGGTGGCCTTTTCGGGCGGCGCGGTCACCAAATGCCCACTCACAAATGACCACCGGATCTTGCAGGTGTTCATCCAAAACCTGCAAGTCGGGCGGCTGAAAGATGGCACCGCGATCGGCATGGGACTGGCGACGGCGGTTCACCGTTTGAAGGATTCAAAATCAACCAGCAAGGTCGTCGTGCTGCTCACCGATGGCGAAAACAACGCGGGCGAGATTGGCCCGCTCGGTGCCGCCGAAATCGCCAAATCGTTGGGCGTAAAGGTGCACACCGTCGGCATCGGGACGGACGGCGTGGTGATGTCGCCGAGCGAGGAAAACGAGTTCGGGGCCTACCTTTTCGCTGCGCGGAACAGCATTTTCAACACAAAACTGTTGGAGGAAATGGCCAACCGCACGGGCGGGTCGTTCTATCGCGCCCGCTCGCCAGAGGATTTGCGCGGCATTTATGCCAAAATAGACCAACTTGAAAAAACCAAGGTCACTACGACCGCCGTGCGCCGCACCCACGACCTTTTTTTTGTGATCCTCGACCTCGTTTATTGCCTTTTGTTGCTGGAACTGTTCCTGCGCTGGGGGCCATTGCGGGTCATTACTTTTTAATGAATTGGACAATGGGGAAATGCGCAAATGGGATATTTCGCCCATTATCTCATGCCCATATTATCCAATTATCCCCTTATTTACATGTTGAAATTCGAGAACCCGGATTTGCTGCACCTGCTCTGGGCCTTGCTGTTGCACGCCCTGCTTTTGCTGGTTTATTGGCAGTGGCGACGGCGGACGTTGCGCCAGTTGGGCTCAAATGAACTGGCGGGGCGACTGCTCTTGGGCTTTTCAAACCGCCGTTTTTGGTTGAAAAACGTGCTGTTCGCCTCTATTTTGACCTTGACCGTTTTGGCCTTGGCCAACCCGCAGCGGCCTGTTTCGCAAATTTTGCCCGAACAAATGAGCGCGGATGTTTTGATTGCGCTCGATATTTCCGAGAGCATGCTGGCCACCGATGTTTCGCCAAGCCGGCTGAAAAAATCAAAATCGTTCATCCAAGACTTGGTGCAAAAATTGGCGGGCGAGCGCGTCGGGCTGATTTTTTTCGCGGGCGAGGCCGTCCTCCAAATGCCGCTTTCGACCGATTTTTCGGCACTGCTCACTTTCGTCAGCAATGCCAGCCCCGATTTGATGACCGAGCAAAGCACCGACCTCGCCGCGCCCATCGAAGTGGCCTCGCATTTTTTCGGGACAAATCCGGAGGCCGGTTGCGCACTTGTCCTGATTTCCGACGGGGAACAGCATGAGGGCGACCCAGTTTTGGCGGCAAAAAAAGCACATGATTTGGGCCTGATTTTGCACACCGTTGCCGTCGGAACGGCTGCGGGCGGCCCGATCCCGATGGCGGGCGGCGGCAAAAAACGCGATCCCGCAGGCCGGGTGGTGACCACTTTTGCCAACGAAAACCTGCTAAAAAATTTGGCACAAGCTGGCGGCGGCAGTTCCCTTAAAATGGACGGCCCAAATGTTGCCGAAACGATTGCCCGGGAGGTCGACCGGCTTCAAAAAAAAGCAGTCCGGGCCGAAACCGGGGTTGTCCAAGAATCCCAATATCAATGGCTGGTCGGCCTCGCCCTGCTTCTTTTGATCGTTGACCAACTGTTTTGGTGGCGGCGAAAAATTTAAAACACGAACAAATGCGCACCATTTTACTATTGATTGTTTTGGTCAATTCCACCATTGTTCCTGCCCAAACCGCGCACCTCCAAACGCGGCGGGCAGAAAATTTTTACGACCAAAAAAATTGGGGGAAAGCGGGGGAAACCTTTCGACAAATCGAGGCCCTGCCAAATGCCTGGTTCAATTTGGGCAATATTGCCTATCGGCAAAAAAACCACGGGGAGGCCATCGGGCATTTTGAAAATGCCGCCGAAAAGGCTGGCAGCCGGGCCGAAAAAGCCGACGCGCTGTTCAATCTGGGCAATGCCTTATTGCAAAACGGACAGTTGAAAGCGGCCGAAACGGCCTTTTCAAACAGTCTCCGCCTCGCGCCCAACCGCCCGGATGCCAAAAAAAACCTGCAGATCACCAAAAAGAAATTGAACGAAAAACCGCCGCCGCCGCCGCCGCCAAAACCGCCGCCGCCGCCGCCATCAAACCCACAACGGCGTTATCTCGACCGGGCGCAAACGCCACAATCGCCCGAACCGACCGCCGGGAAGCTCAGCCCCGAACAGGCCCGCAAACTTTTGGAAAACACCGTCGTGCCCGACGAGCAGAAAAACCTCCGCCCCGACCGGAGGGATGCCCCGGCCGGCAAAATGGAAAAGGGGAAAAAGGGTTGGTGAACGTTATTGAAAACAAGCAACTTGAAAAACCGTATTCCGCTCAAAAAAAGAAGCGGTCAAGCCTCCTTCCTGTTCCGATAGAGCAGCAAATACATCACCGGCAAAATGATCAGCGTGATAAAGGTCGCAAAGCCGAGGCCAAAAACGATCGTCCACGAGAGCGGGCCCCAGAACGAGACCGAATCGCCGCCGAAATAGATCTTTGGGTCGCCAGTCGAGAAAAGGCTCACAAAATCGATGTTGAAACCGACAGCGAATGAGTTACCGTCTGAAAATTTCCGCCCTGTGAAATTCCATGAATTGTTCTCTTCCGGCAAGTGGTAGCCTTGGATAGCTTCTGCCATCGAGAATATTGAGCCTACTAATCGTAATTTCGCTCAACAAGGGCGATATGTGAACCCGTTTACGGTTGTCAAACGAGATGTACCCACCATCGAACAGTTTGTCATAGGTCGGGGTTAGCAAAAGGCCGTTTTTTACGTCCAACCTCTCTATGTTTGTTGAAATACGCCATGGTTTGATATGGCCAGCGACCAAGAAACGCGGGTCATCAATCAAGGTAATCGGGCAAATTGGACATTCTTCAATCAGATAATCCCTGAACCTGCCCTGACCGATACGAGCCTTTACCAACTGCGCTTTTTCGGTTTCGGGAATATTTGGATTGAGCTCAATTTCAGCCGTTTTTGCATTTTCTATGACTTCTACAAAAGAAGCTGAACCGTATTCAGGAAAAAGCTTAAAGTAAAAAAGGGAATTTCCGGCCGCGTTACGAAGTTTCAAAATGGAGGCAAACGTCCGGTTGGGCAGCATCAATTTTCTCAAAAGCTCATAATAATTGCGGCCTTCAGCCGCATTCGCTGGCCTTTTTGCATAAAGCCTCATATCCGTTGGGTTACGGTTGTCGTGTTCGTGGAGGGTAAAAAAAAGGAGTTCATTGGGCAAAGCAGAAATTTCACTAAACCGATTTTGCCATAACTCAGGAAACCTGTCCCGTGAACGATAGTTTTGGGAAGGATTTTCATATTCTGCCCTCATTTCATTCAACAACCAAATCAAGTCGCTTTTTTTCATAAAGCATCGGGACTCGAAATTTTGATTGCCAAAGAAGTCATATCTCGCTTGATTTTGTTTGCTGCCGATATGCCATGAAGTTTCGCCACTGCCCGCACCAATTTTGTTTTCATTGCTGGTAAAAGAATCCTTCGCAGAAATCCAAGCAATAGAATCAACCAAAAGGTAGGCTTGATTTTCAATGAGCATTTCCATGTTTATCTGCCGAATTGAGTGATGTCCATCTGTTTCAACAATGCAATAAGCACATCTACGACTATGCTGTTCC
>JANOQP010000230.1:0-2718 GCA_031414895.1 Saprospirales bacterium | reverse complement strand
GTCTTTTTTGAACAAAAAATGGTCCTTTTTAATCGCTTTTGGCATCCTCGCAACCTCCTTTGCGACCGCCCAAAAAAGCTGGCGGGCGGCCCTTAAAACCGCCACCGATGCCGAATATCCGAACAACAACCAGATCGGTTTCAAGAGCAAGCTCGACGGCGCTTTTTCGCACACAGCGGTCGTCATTTCTGAAAATGCGGGCGGCCATTTTGACCTCGCCTTCCTGCCCGGCAACCCATCGAGCGACACGGTCTTTTTGAAAGATGTGAACTTGCTGGAAATGATGCCGACCGTGCCGGGGTTCGTTAAAATCGACCCGTATTTGGGTTTTTTGGCAGCTTTCAACCAAGAATGGAACCGGATCCAGGTCAAGTTCAACCAAATACAATTTTCGCTGCGCGGAAATGGGACCGAAAAAACCGTCGCCACCCGCGTCGATTTGGCCAATAATTGCCTCGCAAAAGGGCTTTGGGAATTCCTCGCATTCACGTCCGAGGGCGGCAACGACGTGCTGTATTTTCAATGCTGGTTCGATTTCCCGGAGGAACTTTATGACCGTCTTTTTGAAAAAAGGAACGGCCAGCCGATCGCGAAATTCGATGCCGCGTTCAAAAATTACAGCCACGAAGCCGGGCAGGCCGTCAATTTGGGTGTTTTGCGGACGGTCAATTCCCAAAAAAGCATTTCGTTCAAAAACCTGAACCACGAATATTACCCGTTGAAGGGCGAGCGCGAAACGAAACGGAACAATATCATTTCGCCCGCCGCAATCGCCTCCGTGAACGACCTTTTGACCGACAACACGACCTTCGCAACCTTCGCCCCGCCCGGCATTTACACAAAGGGCGACCCGCGCAAAACGCAACTTTCCCGTTTTCAAAAACTCGAAAAGGCCGAACTTTTAAGGACCACTTCGACCAACGCCGCCGGAACCGAAACTACCGAGCTGCACCTTTTCTATTCCGACAACGCCCGCTCGAAAACCACGAAACTGGTCGTCGGCGGCCTGCAACTCGACAAATTGCCGCTCCTAAATTCGGGCAGTTTGCACAAGGGCTGGCAGCGGCCGATGGGCGTTTCCAACCACTCGTTTTACAGTTCCTACGATGATATTTTGGCCGGCTCGTCGGCACAGAGCCCCTATTTCGCCTTCCTTTTGGACGAAAACGGGAAATGGATCGACAGCCACGATGTCGGCATTGACGGCATTTTGCTCTATCGCGACGAGTCCGCGCCGTCGAAGGTCCACGCGCTCATTTTGGCTTTTGAACGCCATGCTTTTGTCGGCCACACGGTCTTCACGATAAAGCCGTCGATGCCGATTGCCGCTGTCGCGCCGCCAAAGGGCAACGATGTGGTGGACAAAAAACTCGTTTTCATCGGCGATATGCGCTCCCGCCTTGTCGAACATGATTGGGACGTGACGGCTGCCGACGGCAAAAAAGTGGCCGACCGCACCCGTTTCCGCGTCCGGGCGCGGTTCGGTTTCAACTATCATTATTCGCCCACTTGGAGCTTCGGCGCGCGCGTCCGAACCGGCTCGGCCAACGAGCAGCAATCGCCGCACGTCACGCTCGGCGCGAACGAAAGCTCGAACATCCCCGTCGGTTTTGACCGGGCCTACATAAATTATTCCAACAAAAATTTCACGGCATGGTCGGGCAAGCACACCTACCCGTTCTACTGCCACGACGACCTTTTTATCACGCAGGACATTTCGCCGGAGGGATTTTATTCGAGCTATGAAATAAAAGCGGGCAAAACGTTGAAGATCAAGCCCGCAGTCGGGTTTTTCGTCATCAACAGTTTGGGGAGATCATTGAAAAACGACCAGACATTAAAGGCTTTCCAGGTCCTCGCCACCCAAAAAGCGAACGGCAACGAACTGAACATCGCGACCGGGATCTTCGTCATCGACAGCGTGAAAAACGCCCCCGACGGCACGGGCGATTTCCGGGTGAACTACCATGAATGGGCCTCCAACATAAAATTTACCTATGGGAAATGGCGCATCCCGCTCTCCGTCGCCGGCAACCTTATGGTCAATCAGGCCAAACTGGAAGCCTCGAACATCGTCGAAAATGCCCTGCAAGGCGAAAAAACGGGCTACTCGGCCACCCTCGAAATCGGGCAGTTGAAGGCCAAGAACGATTTCCTCCTCTCGGCGACCTATGCCCATATCGAAAAATACGCAGTCCTCGATTATTTCGCGCAGGACGATTGGATGCGCTGGGGATTTTCGGGCGCGAGCGGCACACGGGGCAGCAATTTTGAGGGCATGGAACTCCGCGCGGCCTATGCTTTTGGCCCAAATTGCAACCTCGTGGCCCGTACTTATTTGATAAAAGGCATCGCGCCGAACAAAACGGGCGCGACCTTGGAGACCAACAAACGCTTCCGGCTGGACCTGAACATTGGGTTTTGAACTCAAATGGCAGACCCGGCCACAAAAAAGCCCTGCAAAACGTCAAGTCTTGCAGGGCTTTTTTTTGAAAAATCGTAACTATTTAGCCATCAGCCCCAGAGGGGCGAAATGTTGGTAGGACTGCCTGAAACCAGCCTTGTTTTAGCCCCAGCGGGCAATGTCATTGACTTAAGCATTTTTTTCAATTGCCACAGGCTTCAGCCTGTGGGAAAAGTTGGCTAATTTGCTCGGCTTTAGCCAAAATTCGGCTAAAGCCAGATTGAATTTCACCCATAAATCCACAGGCTGAAGCC
>JANOQP010000229.1:0-8327 GCA_031414895.1 Saprospirales bacterium | reverse complement strand
ATTAGGTCAAATCTGTACTTGTCATCAATCTCCGTAGCGTCGCAAGACATGAAAATAAGAATCCCATTTGTGATTTCGCATGACTTTTGAATCAGTTGTGTATAGTCTGCCGGTTCCGAAATGCATTCAGGGTCAACGCCATCGAAAAATTCATTATTGGCAATTATGCCCTTGAAGTAATTCATTTTGTAAATGGTTAGCATGAAGCGAGCCTGTACTTTGATAACGACAAATTAAATTAGTATTGCGTATTGACAAAAAGTTGTTTCTTGGGTGGAAATTCAACAAGCAACAAAAAATGAAATACGCAGAACGGGTAGTCAGGAATGAAATCATATTGAATCTTTCAAAAGCTGGTCTTGAGCAAGCAAAAATAGCCGAGGCGGTGAATTTGTGCCAACAAATGGTCAGCAAAATCCTGGACAGAGCGGCCAATAACTTGCCAATGAGTACGAAAGGCAAAGGCTTGGGACGGCGGTTATCCGTCGATAAATTGATGGAGTTGCCGGGTTTTCTGGACAAAGGGGTGGTTTTTTATGGTTTTGAAGGTTCGTACTGGACGCATGCCCGGGTAGGCTATGTGATTAAAAAAGAGTTCAATGTCGAGTACGAAAACAAACAGGTCGGGCGGATCCTCGCGCTTATCGGTTGGACATCGCAAAAGCCACAAAAAAAAGATGCAAGGCAATCATTCAATGGTTCGTAACGGTTTATGCGGCGATTTTGCCGTAGTTTAAAAGGGGTAAAGCGGCGATTTGATTTTTAGTGGAGCACGGATCAATACCGAACACGTCAAAAAATCGGAAGAGCAAACGTTGATTGGCATAATGGGTTTTGATGCTGGACATGGAGAAAAGGCCACGTTGTTCAGCGGGCAAGGCGAGCCAATGGGCCGCTTTGGCGAGCGAAACCGTTGCGAGGGAAGCATTGAAATGGAAGTGCAATTTGTCCTCGTCGCGGCTTTGGCATTCTTCGAGGCCGGCGTGCTGTTTGGCATCCCGGAAAAGGAACTCGGACTGGAAACGGGCATCGTAATAGACCAAAACATCGGCCCCAGACATCGTTGGAAGGGTTGAGGCGAGGGTCCTCACAGCGGTCAGTTTTCCGGTTTCGTCACGTGTTTGGATGACGACGACCTTTGCCCATGCCTTCCATGCCTTGACGTAGATCTGCGCCTCGAAAGCGGTCTGGCTGTCCTCGTCCGTGGCACATGGGGTAAAGTATTGTGGGTCAAGGTTGTGCACGTCCACCCGCCCGGCGAATTTTTTCGGACGACCTTTTTTGCCCGACTTTGGGCCGAGGTATGGGTAGTACAGCACTGAATCTTTTCGCAAAGTGGTGATGACCACAAAGCCCGCTGCCTGTGACCGCCCGATAAAGGGTTGTCTGGAAAAAAAGGAATCGACCACCAAAAACCGGCTGATTTGGTGCAATTGCGCGGCATTTTGCCCCACAAGGCTGCAATAGTGCGCCATTTGGCCCCCCGCTTTCTCGACCTTTTCGGGGGTCGTTTGTTCGGCCAAAAGGTGGAGCGCGGTGTGGTTGACGATATCGACGGCGGAGAACGCCCCGATTTCCAGCCCCCATTCCGACCGGTTGGCGCATCCGGACCAGAAGTAACCAACTCCCGGCGTGTGTTTCCCGCTTTTGGAAATATACGATGGATCGATCACGAGGATCCGCTCGGGAAGCAAGCTCTTGCCAGCCAGGATCACAGAAAACTCAAGCCAGTTCAAGCCCCGCTTGAACTGGTTGTGGTAGGTCGTTTCCGTGAATTCACCTTGTCGGCTCATGTTCAAGAAGTTCATGCGGCCACGGATACCGAGCCACAAGTGGAACAATTGGTTCAAAAATCGGTGCTGCCATTTGTTAATATCGGACATCTGTGCCAATATTGCAGCCGTGAGTGTTTCGATGCTCATGGGTAAAAGTTGGTTTGGTTTTGCACCACAAACCTAAACTTTTACCCTTTTTTTATCCGTGAACTACCCAACTTTCTCTAAAACCGTTACGAACCATTGCATGACCTAAAACCTCAACCCGCCTCAAAAACCATCGCCTCATGCCCCAGCTCTCTAAAATCGACTGGGGAGACCGCCGAAACGCCCTGTTCCGGCATATAAACACCATAAATTACATCGACCGCCGCCATCGTCGCCTTGTTGTGCGTCACGATGATGAACTGTGAATCGGCGGAAAAACGCTTGATGATGCGGTTGAATTTCTCGATATTGGCATCGTCGAGCGGCGCGTCCACCTCATCAAAAACACAAAAAGGCGCGGGTTTCAGCAAATAAAGCGCGAAAAGGAGCGCGGTTGCCGTCAAAGTTTTTTCGCCGCCCGAAAGCTGGTTGATATGCTGCGGGCGTTTCCCTTTCGGCTTTGCGATAATGTTGATGTCCGATTCAAGCGGGTTCGAGGGGTTCGAAAGAGTCAAATCCGCCGTGTCGTCCTCGGTGAAAAGCGAGCGAAAAACGGAGATGAAATTGATCCGAACCTGTTCAAACGACTCCAAAAACCGCGCGGTCGCGGTCGCTTCTATCTCTTTTATCGTTTCCAATAAATGCGCTTTTGCTTCCAAAATATCTTCGCGCTGGACAATGATGACATCATAACGCTCTTTGATTTCATTATAAGCCTCTATTGCCATTGGGTTTATTTCTCCGTAACTATCGAGTTTGCGCTTTAGTGATTCAACTTCTTTGTTGAGTTCAACGATTTCATAGGCCGCGTTTGGTTCATTGTTGATGACATCGTTGACACCGATGGTAAATTCGACGCGCAACCGCTCCCCTATCGCGGTTATCTCAAACTTGACATCGTTGAACTTTTCTTTAAGTTTATTGATGTTTATCTGTTGTTCCTGTTGTTTTCTGTAATTGCCGCGTTGTGCGTCCTCTATCTCGTTTATCTCGTTTTTGGCCTTAAAAAACGCTTGTTCAACGCCCGACAAAGTGGACTCCTTTTCCTTTTTTTCTTGATAGCCTTTTATCAATTCTTTTTCAATCCTTTGTAGGTCATCATTGATTAAACCTATTTCCTCTAATGCCGCTAATTTATTTTTTTCATTCGCGACAATCAATTCGCGTTGGTCGCTCAATGATTTTTGCCTGAATGAAAGCTCTTGCTGTAAAGCATTCACCTTGTTTTGTTGCCTGATAAATTCAATATTGACTTGGTTAAAATTCGCGCTCGTGTCGCTCAATTCCTGCGCTATTTTCTGAAAGCCCGTGTCCGCGCCCGTCAAGCGGTCTTTAAGGCGTTCGGCGGTTTGGTGCTTTTCGTTCAGTTCTTTGTCAATCAACAAATTGTCGGCCCTGAATTTCTCGATCAACTGCCCAGATTCCGCTGCTTTTGAGTCGAAGTTTTTGAGATAGATCGAAAAATTTTCCTGCCGCGCCCGCAAACCGGCGCGTTCCTGTAAAAGCCGGTTGAGCGCATCTTTTTCGCGCGAAAGTTCCGCCCGTCGGTCGCCTGTGCGCAGGTTTTGCAAGTGCGCCCGCATCGTTTGCAGCTTTTCAGTGGCCGATTTTTCCGTGATTTCCAGCTTTTTGATGTCGGCTTCGAGGATTTCGAGGTTCTTTTTGCGGCCAATTTTTTTGCCCTCGAACAGGCCGATCGAGCCACCCGACAGGCTGAATTTCCGCTTCGTCATCGTTCCCGATTTCGAAATCAGGGTCAAATTTGGGTATCCAGCAAGGTCAAAATCGGTCGGCTCCTTTTGCGTAATCAACACATTTTCAAGTAGATACGCGACCAAATTGCGGTATTGCGGGTCGATTTCAACCAGTTCGAGCGCGGCCTGTGCCTCCGGGAACATCGCTAGCGGCGCATCGTATTTTTGGAAGGCATCGAGCAAAAAGAAGTTCGCCCGCCCTTTTTGGCTCCGCCCCAAAAGTTGGATGGCCTCCAGCGCGGCGACCGTGTCGGGGACGACATAAAAATTGAGCCACGGCTCCAAAAAATTCTCGATCGCGACCCGAAAATCTTCCTTCACATAAATAATGTCGCTCAAAAGCGGCGCATTTTTCGCCCAATCCTTCTGTTTGCTCAAAAACTGAATGCTTTCGGGGAAGCCTTCGAGGTTTTCGACGAGGCTTTTGGTCAGCTTAAATTCGTTGCGTTTTGCGTCGAGCGAACGGTGGAGCTCGGCGGCTTTTTTGGTCTCCCCATCAATTTCAGTTTCTGTTTTGGCAATCTGTTCAAGCCGTTTTTGCTCCGCGCCATCTATTTCCTCGATTTTTTTGGCCTGCGCCGATTCGCGCCCGACCAGCTCAACCAATTGATTTTCAACGAGTTGCAAATCTGTTTTTCGCGAATTTGCATCCGCCACCGCCCGTTCGACATCCCGCGAAAGGTTGTCGATTTGGTTGGCATTGATGGCACGGCGTTTTTCAAATTCCATGATCTCGCGCTCGACCGATTGTTGCGCCCGGCTAAATTCGTCGAGCGAACCGCGCATCAGGGCATGGTCGGCACGGACCTTTTCAAGTCGTTTTTGCGCCTCGTCGAGCCGGGCATCGAGCTGGCCTTCGAGCCGCCTTTCTTCCGAATTTTCGGTTTGATAATGTTCGACTTCGTTGGTCAAACGCCCGATTTGGCCGGTCGCCGAGGCAATTTGCTCGCCCAAACGGGCGGCGTTTTGCTCGATAAAACCGAGTTTTTGCGCCAACATCTGTTTCTCGTTTTCGCGGCTCCGGATGCGCCCAACGAGCTGGTTCATTTCGCGCTGCGCATCGGAAAGGCCGACCTCTTTTTCCAAATTTGCCCGGCGGAGCGACTCGATTTTTGCATCAAAAGTGTGCGAATCGGCTTCCGCACGGCGGTATTCGTCCTCGCCCTTCGCGATTTCGGACTCCATTTTTTTGTAATCCGATTTGTGTTTCGCCAAATTGTGAACGGCGAGTTCGACGGCCAGTTTTTTGTACTCGGCCTTCATTTCGTAAAATTTCTCCGTCCGCTTGGCCTGTTTTTCGAGCGATTTTAGGTTGCCCTCAATTTCAAAAAGCAGGTCCTCGACGCGCTCCAGATCGGCTGTCGTGGCCTCAAGTTTGACCTCGGTTTCGTGCTTCCGCGATTTGTATTTTGAGATGCCCGCCGCTTGCTCGAACATCTTGCGGCGCGAGTGTTCGCGGTCGCTCAAAAGGTCCTCGACCATGTTGAGCGCGATGATGGCGTAGCTGTCCGGCCCGATGCCGGTGTCCAAAAAAAGCGAGGTGATGTCCTTCAAACGGCACGAAACGCCGTTGAGCCGATATTCCGAATCGCCGGAGCGGTAGAGGATGCGAGTGACCGTAACTGTCTGATAATCAGTGGGCAACACATTTTTTGTGTTCTCAAACGTGAGGCTGACCTGCGCCATTTGCGCCTCCTTGCGCTTTTTTGTGCCGCTGAAAATGATGCTCGCCATTTTGTCGAGGCGCAATTGCGAGCTTTTTTGTTCGCCCAAGACCCAGCGGATTGCGTCCACAACATTGCTCTTGCCCGACCCATTCGGCCCGACGACGCCGATGACATCGCCATTAAAATGGATGGCCGTCTCGTTGGCGAACGACTTGAAACCTTTTATTTCGAGGGATTTTAGGCGCATAGATTTTTCAGGGGCCGGCCCAGTTTTTTTTCAAAAAGCGGGCGAAAGTAGTGAGCAGGGCGGAATTTTTCGCCGCTGAACGGAAACCGATCGCTTCCACAAAAAACACATTGGTCTGCACGCCACACTACTGTTTGTTTTTAAAAAGGGAATAATACTGGCGTTTGCCAACCGCTTTTTTTATCAACTCAACTCCACCAAAGTCACCCCATCCCCCCCAGCTTCCGGCGGCGGGTGATGAATGTTTTTTAGCGCGCCGCCATATTCGCGCAGCTTGTTTTTCACGGCCAATTTGAGCGCGCCCGTCCCTTTTCCGTGCACGATCCTGAGCTGATGGGAGGAGGTCAGGAGCGATTTATCGACAAATTCTTCGAGCGTCGAAAGGGCTTCCTCTTTTGTCAAACCCCGAATATCGATGTCCGGGACGAACAGCGCAGCGCGGCCAACAAAGTCGCCAACAGATTTTTTTTGCTCAATTTTAACCGGCTCGGGCATCAAAACAAGGTCGCGGACGGGCATTGTTACGCGCATCTCGCCGAGTTGAAGGGTCGCTTTTTGGCCTTTAATTTCCTCAATGCGCCCGGTCGCGCCGCCCGCACGGAGGCGGACAAAATCGCCCGCTTTTGCCGGGCGCTCGATGCCGAAATTGGGCGTTTTTTGCTCCGTTTTGACGAGGTCCTCGTGGAGTTCGTTCACTTTTTCGGTCAATTTTTCGCGCTCTTTTTTAATCTCGGCGGCCAGTTCGCGGGCTTTTGTTTCGTTTTTTTCGCCGCGCAACTCTTTGATCAGTTTCTCCATTTCCTTGCCGACGGTCGCGGTTTGGCGGAGCTCGGCTTCTTTTTGCTCCACTTTTAGGCGTTTTTTGCCCACTTCAAGGTCGCCATGGAGGAGGTCGTATTGTTTTATCAGACGGTCTAAACGGTGTTCTTTGTCATAAATCGCCAAAAGACGCTCTTCTAGTTCCTGTTTTTCGCGTTGCAGTTCGACCAAAATATCATCGACCGCGGTCTCTTTGTCGCCCATTCGCGACCGCGCAAACTCGATGATATGCTTCGGGATGCCGCTTTTTGCCGCAATCTCGAACGCAAAACTGCTGCCCGGGCGGCCGATTTTCAGTTCGTAGGTGGGCGCAAGATGGGCCTGGTCAAAGTTCATATGCCCGTTCAAAATGCCCTTCGTGCGGAACGCAAAAACCTTCAGTGCTGAATAGTGCGTCGTCACCACGCCCATCGCCTCTTTTTTGTGGAGCTCTTTCAAGACCGCCTCGCCGAGCGCGCCTCCGGGCTTCGGATCGGTGCCGCTGCCCATCTCGTCAATCAACACAAGTGATTGAAAATCAGCGTGTTGCACAAACTCGCGGGCATTTTTCAAGCGGCTCGAATAGGTAGAAAGGTCGTCGTCGAGGCTTTGTTGGTCGCCGATATCGGCCATGATTTTTGAAAAAACGCCCATTTCCGACAGCTCGTTCATCGGCACCAACATCCCGTGTTGCAGCATCAATTGGAGCAGGCCGACCGATTTCATGGCCACGGATTTACCGCCAGCATTCGGCCCGGATAGCACGAGGATCCGGTTTTCATCGGTCAAACGGAGGTCGAACGGCACCGTTTTTTTGCCCGACCCCTTATTTTTCAAAAAAAGCAACGGGTGAAATGCTTTGCGGACGCTGAAAATCGGCCGGTTGTGCAAGATCGGCATCCCCGCCCGGAGGTTTTGCGCCAGCCGCGCCTTCGATTGGATGACATCGTAGCGGACAATCGCGACGAGGTAATTTTCGAGGACGGGGATATATGGCCGCACGGTCGCCGAAAGGTCGCGGAGGATGCGCCAAATCTCGCGCCGCTCGGCCTGTTCGAGGTCGAAAATATCGTTGTTCACGTCGATGATGCCCTCCGGCTCAATGAAACAGGTCTTGCCGCTGTCCGATTCGTCGTGGATGATGCCGCGCACTTGCCGTTTGTGCTCCGCCGGGACGACGAGGACGCGGCGACCGTTGCGGAACGATTCCGGCACGTCGCCGAGCAGGCCCTTTGCCCGAAAATCTTGCAAAATGGACTTGAACTTACGCTCCAGTTCTGCAAATTTGTACGACTGTTCGCGCCGGATCCGCATCAGTTCGGGCGAGGCATCGGGGCGGACGTTACCGTTGTCGTCAAACACGGAGGCAATCTCTTTTTGCAGCCTTTCATCATAAGAAAGTGGTCGCAAGATTTCATAGAGCCGGGGCAAGACCTCCTTTTTTTGCCCTCCGAAAAACCGCCACAAATCCCTGATAATCAACAAGATAGCGACTATTTTTTGGAAACCGTCCACACTCAAAACATACCCGTCGATGGCCAACATTTTGAGGTCGGGCCGAATGTCTTGATAGGCAGCAAAGGGAAATTTTTCGTTCCGCTCGATCGTCAATTTGAACTCGCGGCCCTCTTTCAACATCCTATCGATGGTGTGAAAATCGGTGCTGAACGGCTGATCGCGCACCGCTTGCCGCCCCAGTTCGCCGAGGCACTCGCGCTCGACGAGTTCGAGGATTTTGTCAAATTCCAATTTTTGGGGAACGTCCTTTGGGTAAAATTCCATTTATTTGTTTCAACTTTTGAACCGCGCAACAAACGCAAAGGACGCAAACTTGGTTCAAGTTTTTCCACGGCCGTTCAAATTACCGTTCCGAAAACTTCCACAAAACCACCGTCGGATGGACCTTTTTATTGGGCAAACTGACCATGAAAAGCCCTGC
>JANOQP010000228.1:0-3583 GCA_031414895.1 Saprospirales bacterium | reverse complement strand
TCACACGGTTCATATCCTTTATATCCCGATTTTCCGGGTCCCTCCCTACCAACATTTCGCCCCGCTGGGGCTGGTTGGATTTACAACTTCATGTCGTCGAAAACGTGTACAACTTCACGTCGTAGATCACAAAACCTCGCGCCAGCGGTGCAAGCGTAAAAGCCTCGCGCCAGCGTTCTCAAAACGCTTGAATGATGTCAAAATGCGTCAAAATATACGTCTCCCCCGATTTGTCCTTTGACAAAACTGCCGGGATTTCCTTTGAAATGTGGTGGCTCAACCGGCTGATCGGCAGCTCGGAATCGACCATCGGGAACGGTTTTCCCATGATCTCGCGGATGGGCCGTTCGGAATTGAGCATCGGGTTGTCCAACAAAAAGGTCAGCACTTGGGTCTCGGTCAGCGAGCCGACCATGACCTTTTCCTCGACGACCGGGAACTGCGAAATGTCGAGGTCCTTCATCATTTTGAACGCCTGCCGTACCGTGTCCGATGGGTTGAGGGCGATGAAACGGCGGTCTTTTTTGCGGGTGATGAGGTCGGCGACCTTCATTTCGTCGTCCAAAAAACCACGGTCGCGCATCCAATCGTCGTTGTAGATCTTGCCGACATAACGGCTGCCGTGGTCGTGGAAAATGATGACGGCAACATCGTCCTTCGTCAGTTTCCCGCGCAGTTGCCAGGCCCCGCCAATCGCCGAACCGGCGGAATATCCGAGCAAAAGCCCTTCTTCGCGGGCCAGCCGTCGGGCCCAAAGTGCGGCATCCTTGTCGGTCACTTTTTCAAAAAGGTCGATGAGCGAGAAATCCACGTTTTTCGGCAAAATGTCCTCGCCGATGCCCTCCGTGATGTACGGATAGATCTCTTTTGGGTCGAAAATCCCGGTTTCCTTATATTTTTGAAAAACGGAACCATAGGTGTCCACGCCCCAAACCTTGATGTTCGGGTTCTGTTCCTTCAAAAAACGGGCCGTCCCGCTGATCGTTCCGCCCGTGCCGACGCCGACGATGAGGTGGGTGATCTTGCCCTCGGTCTGGTCCCAAATTTCGGGGCCGGTGCTTTCGTAGTGCGCCTGGCGGTTGCTCAAATTGTCATATTGGTTGCACCAAAACGAGCTCGGGATCTCTTGGCTCAACCGCGCCGCGACCTTATAATAGGAGCGCGGGTCGTCCGGCTCCACGTTCGTCGGGCAGACGATGACCTCCGCTCCGTGGGCCCGGAGCATGTCGGCCTTTTCGCGCGATTGTTTTTCGGTTGTCACGAAAATGCAGCGATAGCCGCGCACACAACCGACGAGCGCGAGGCCCATGCCCGTGTTGCCGGAGGTGCATTCGATGATGGTGCCGCCGGGTTTGAGCTTTCCGGCGGCCTCGGCGTCGTCGATCATTTTGACGGCCATGCGGTCCTTGATGGAATTGCCGGGATTGAAGGTTTCGACCTTCCCCAAAACGAGCGCGGGGATGTCGGCGGCGACCTTGTTGAGCTTGACGAGCGGCGTGTTGCCGATGGTCTCGAGGATGTTCTGGGCGTACTTCATAAAATTGATGTACCGGCGGATTTAGCCGCCGATTTCATTGGAATAGAAAAGTGGAGCAATCGGCGGCTGAAGCCGCCGGTACGTTACTCGACAAATTTGATATTGACCAAAAACCGTGCGTCGAGTGCCTTGATGGCCTTCGCGGCGGCTGGGCTTAATATGATCTCGGTGTTCTTTTCGCTCGATGTCGGCATCCGCCCGCTGACTTTTGCATAAACAGTTTTGTTGTTTGCGGCATTGGTCACGAGCATCGTGGAGCCAATTTTGGCCGAACGGTGGAGGACATAGAGGTCCATTTTTTCGTTCGAGTCCTTTTGCCACAAAGCGGTTCCAGAGGCGGTTTTTGCTTTCGATTTTTTGGCCGCTTTGTCAAAATCCGTTTTCAGCGAGCTGGACGGGACCACTTTTCCGCCCCGGTCGGCGGCCAAAATGCCGCTGGTGCTGATCCAGCCCATGTGGATGATCTGGCCGACGGTGATGGTGGTGCCGGAAAGTTTGTTCCGCTTGACGATCGTATCGACGGGCATCCGGAACTGGCGTTTGCACAAATTGAACAGTGTTTCGCCGGATTTGACCTGATAATAGAGTTTCGCGCTCTTTTTCGGGTCAAGTTCTTTGGTTTTGTAGCGCATGATGGCCGCGTTCGGGATCGGGACCAACACAGTTTGGCCAATAGCGAGATCGGGCGAGGTGCGAAAAACCGGGTTGTAGGTGTAGATCTCCTCCAAGCTCATGCCATAAAACTTGCCCATCGAAAAGAGCGTCTGCTTTGGTTTCACATGGTGTTGGAGGATTTTTTCACCGCCCTCGGTAATCGTGAAAAACACCGAGTCCTTCGGGGTGAGGCTGACGGTGAGCGGCGCGGCTTTTTGCGCGGCGGCAAAAAACGGCAACAGGAAAAGGGTGGTTATGGTTGTAAGTTTCATGATTAAAGCATAGTTTGTTTGGACAAAGAAAAGGCAAAATCTTAAAGGCAAAAGTGAAAAGTAAAAAGGCAAAAGTCGGGCTGCCCCAAACTTTTGCCTTTTGCCTTTAAACTTTTGACTTGACTATTCGCTCATGTCCATCGTCGTGAACACGTTTTGCACGTCGTCGTCGTCCTCCAAACGGTCGATCAACTTGATGAGCGCATCGACCTCGGCATCTTCCAGCTTTTTGGTCATGGTCGGCAAAAAGGCCAGCTCGACCCCCGTGGTCTCGATTTTTTTGTCCTCCAAACCTTTGGCGAGGGTGCCGAAATCCTCGAGTGCGCAGATAAAAGTCACCTCGTCCTCCTCGACCTTTATTTCTTCGAGGCCCGCGTCGATCAGTTCCAGTTCGAGCATTTCGAGGTCGAGCCCGGCGGCGTTTGCCCGAAAAATCCCTTTCCGGTTGAACATAAAACCGACCGATCCGCTGTTGCCGAGTGCGCCGCCGCAGCGGTCGAACGCGACGCGGACATTGGCCACGGTGCGCGTCGGGTTGTCGGTTGCGGTCTCGACCAAAATGGCAATCCCGTGCGGGCCGTAGCCCTCGTAAATGACCTCGGAGTAGTTCTCGGCCTCCTTTGAGGTGGCGCGTTTTATGGCGGCCTCGACGTTCACTTTGGGCATATTTGCCGCTTTTGCGTTGTTCATCGCGATGCGGAGGCGGCTGTTGCCGTCGGGGTTTCCGCCGCCCTCTTTGACGGCCATGGCGATTTCGCGCCCGATTTTTGTGAACGTCCTGGCCATCATCGACCAGCGTTTCATCTTCCTATCCTTTCGGAATGCAAATGCTCTTCCCATTTTATTTACGGTTAACGGTGAATGGCGGACGGCCAACGACCAACGGCGGCCGGGCGGCATTTGTAAGCCGTCCGCCGTTCGCCGTCGGCCGTGAGCCGTTTTTTTCGGGCGCAAAACTAGAATTTCAACCGCGCCGACCGCCCCTTTTTTCTTTTTTTCAATAAATAATTGCCCAAAACCTTTCTTTGCGTCCATGAAAATCTACCTGATCGCCGGGGAGGCGAGCGGCGACCTCCACGGCAGCTCCCTTATCAACGAACTCAGAAAACTTGCACCGGGC
>JANOQP010000227.1:0-2309 GCA_031414895.1 Saprospirales bacterium | reverse complement strand
TATCAAATAGTTGTGCCTAGTTTGACAATGATTTCGCAGACTGCCGAAGAGTCCGTGCCGCCGAACGACCACCCATTTCGTCCCGGCATTTTGACCCGCTACGCGCCCGCTTGGACGGACGAGCAACAGGCCGAAATTGCTGCTGGGAACCCCGCCAAAAACATCGAAGGCGCGGGCGTGAAGACCCTTAAAGCGACCCTGCCCGAGGATTTTGTCGAGACGTTCGGCTACGACATCCGGCTCGGCACTTTTCAGCATTATCTCAACCTCGATTTGCAGGAAAACACGGCCATTTTGGGCTTTCCGGGGCCGGGCGTGGTCGAAAAACACCCGTTTTGCGCGACCAGCCCGACCATTATTTTCGCCGATATTTATAGGGATATTTGGGATGGCGGCCTCAACGGGACACCGATAAATGAGGAAAATCCGTTCGCAAATTACGTCTGGCAAGCCGTCAAAACCTACAAAAATCAGGTGCGATACTGGCAAATTTACGACGGCGTGGATACCGATTTTTCGGGAAAACACGGTTGGCTCCCGCCCGGGCAGCCCGGAAATTGGTGGGAAAACGACCCGGATGTTTGCGATTTGAGCCTTCGTGCGCCCACCGAATTTTACGTCCGGATGCTGCGGATCGCCTATGAAATTGTCCACACGACCGACCCCGGTGACGGCCTCGTTTTGCTCGGCGGCATCGGTTTTCCGAGCTTTTTGGACGTCGTTTTGCGCAACACGGACAACCCGGCGGACGGCTCAATTGCGCCCGGTTATCCGAAAAAAGGCGGGGCGTATTTCGATGCGATTGGCTTCAACGAGTACCCTTTCGTGGACGGCGCGACGAAATATTACGACACCAATTTGGGTCAATTTATCTATAAAAGGCACTCGGACGCGGCAGCGGACGGCATTTTGCTGCAACGAAAACGGTTCGAGGATGTGTTGAAATCGCGCGGTTTCGACGGCGTTTCAAAGCCTGAAAAGATTTGGCTGGTGAGCGAAACGGGCGTTTCGCGGAAGGTTTTTCAAGATTATTTTGCCGGGAAGGAGGCGCAAAAAAACTGGCTCTTGAAGGCTTGGGTCGCGGCCCAAAAATCGGGTTTTGCGCAAATGATGGTCTATAATTTGAGCGACGGCGCGGACGAAAATGCGGCGCAGTTCCCGTCGGATTTGATGGGCCTTTATGAAAATATCCAATCAAAACAGCCGTATCAAACGGTCAAAACCGACCTCGGCACGGCCTATCAAACGGCGAGCCTGTTGCTTTTCAAACAACAATTTGACGCTCCAAAAACCGCTTCGCTCAACCTCCCGGCGGGCGTTCGCGGCGCGGCGTTCAAAGACGTTTTAGGGAAGTTCACGTTCGTGCTTTGGGCCGAAACGGAGCTTGACGGAATTGAAAGTGCGGCTGCCGGATATATGTTCCCGCCCGGCTCGGTTGGCCCGAATTTGACCCGTTTTGACTGGGATTTTTCAAAAACAAAAACGACCGCGAACCAGCCGACGGCCAACCCGATTTCATTGACCGCGACCCCGATTTTTTTGTCGGAAAATGCTGCGCCGAACGCCTTCCCGCTCGCCATTTTTTCGGCAGACACGCTCGAAGGTTGCGCCGGTTTGACCGTCCATTTTGCCGATATTTCGCTCAATGCGACGGGAAGAAATTGGTCGTTCCCCGGCGGAAACCCGGCCACTTCAACTTCCCTAAATCCGGTCGTAACTTATTCATTCACAGGCGTTTATGATGTTTTACTGACCGTCTCGAACGCACTCGGCGAGCATCAAAACAAGCAATTGGATTTCATCAAGATCAACCCGCCGCCGGTCGCAGGTTTCAGCTATGTTTTGAACGGCGCACAGGCCGATTTTTTGAACACCAGCTCGCCCGACGCGGATTTGGTCAAGTGGATATTTTGGGACGGCGCGGTCGAATTTGGCTTCACGCCGAGCCGATATTTTTTCCAAAACGGGGATTTTCCGCTCACGATCATCGCCTTCAACGAGTGCGGGACGGACACTTTTACGCAGGTCATTTCGATAAAATTGGCCCCGACGGCGGGCTTCAATTTGCTCCTCCCGACGGCCTGCAACCAGTTTTCGGTCGGCTTTCAGGATGCAAGTTTTAGCAGCCCGGCGACGTGGGCCTGGTCGTTCCCCGGCGGGAACCCGGCGACCTCGACGGCGCAATTCCCAACGGTCATTTTTCCGGGGCCGGGCGATTATTCGGCCACGTTGATTGTCTCAAATGCGTTCGGCTCGGACACTTTGCAACAGGTTTTTTCGCTCTCGAATGCGGTCTATTTGCAGTTGAA
>JANOQP010000226.1:0-3285 GCA_031414895.1 Saprospirales bacterium | reverse complement strand
GTTTGGAGGAAATCGCCGAGGTTGGCCGCGCTGCCGTCGGCGGATTTTCGGCGGTAAATGGCGAAGATCGTCCCGACCGACACATTGACATCAATATTGGAAGAGCCGTCCAAAGGGTCGAACATGACCACATAATTGGCGTTTTTGGTCGAAACCGCCGGGATTTCGAGCAATCCATCGTTTTCCTCCGAGGCGATGGCGCAACATTCGCCGCTATTTTTGAGGCATTCGATGAGGCGGTCGTTGGCGAAAATATCGAGCTTTTGTTGGTCCTCCCCATGTGTGTTCGACGATCCTTCGACACCAATAATCCCAACAAGGCCCGCTTTGTTGACCTCGCGGTTGATGATCTTCGCGGCCACGCCGATGTCGCGCAGCAGCCCGGTCAGCTCACCGACCGAGTAGTCAAAATCCTTTTCGGTGCGCAGGATAAATTCGTCGAGCGTGACGATCCGGTTGGCCGGGAATTGCACGGGCTGGTGGTGTTCTGCGTGCGGTTGGGCGGTCGCGGCGACTGCGCCGTTGTCCTTTTTGGATGCCATTTTGAAAAATTTGGTTGGTGAACGAATTTGGAAAGGCAGGCGAAAATAGGAAAGCCGGGAAAAACCGCGCCATTGTTTAATTTTGTGCGAACAAAAACCCGCCCGCCACCGAAATTTTCGGGCAAAAACAGGCGTTTCCCGTTCTCATCAACACCTTTATGATCATGAAAAAATGGATGCTCGGCCTCGTTTTGGCCTTTTCAACTTTGCTGGCCCTGCCCGCTTGTTCCAAAAAATCGGGCTGCCCCGCGACCGAAAGCCTCAAAGCACAGGAGAAAAAAGGCGGCGGCTACAAAAAATCGGGCAAGACCAAATCCGGCCTTTACCCATCGAAAATGGCAAAAAAGACGGGGGTGCGCAATTGATTTTTTCAAATAAAAACGCTCTTGATGAAAAGGACAAACTGGTTCGACCGCGAATTCCCTTTGATAATGGACACTGGGATTTTTCCCTCCATTATGGAAAGATTGGAGGGAACGCCTGCCCGTTTGCGGGGCAAAATGGCTAAATTTGGGGAAGATTTTCCCCAAACGGGGGGCGAAAAATGGGGCATCCACAAAGAGATCGGCCACCTGATCGACCTCGAACCACTTTGGCTTGAACGGGCGTTGCAAATAATCGACGGCCTAACCAACCTGAAAATTGCCGACCTGACCAACCAAAAAACCCACGATGCCGACCACGACAGCCAAAAAGTCGCTGATTTGATTGCCCGTTTTGAGGCCGAAAGGGGAAAATTATTGATAATTTTGGGGAAATTGACCGACCCCGATTTAGAAAAATCGGCCATCCACCCCCGCCTCGGAACGCCGATGAGACTGATCGACCTCGCCAATTTCGTGGCCGAGCACGACGACCACCATTTGGCACAAATCACCTATTTGTTCAAAACCCAAAATCAGCGACCTTGAAAGCTGGCCACCTGTCCATTTTCCTGTTTTCCATCCTTCTTTTTGGAAAAATCCGCGCCCAATCGCCCGCGCCCGAACAGGCTTTGAACATCGTCCCGAACCCCGGTTTTGAGCAGTTCATTTCGCAGCCCATCGGCTGGTATTATAAAGGTGCGCATTTCGGCGAGGTCGTCAAATATTGGCAATCCGCGACGACCGCCTCGCCCGATGCCTATTCGCCGAAGGTGCGCGTGCCGGAAAGTTGGCAGGAAAAGGGTTTTGGAAAGTTCAAGCCGCACACGGGCAAGAACATGGCCGGCATCACCGTCTATGGCTGCAAAAACGGCAAGCCGCACTGCCGCGAATACATCGAGATCTTGCTCGCCGAACCACTCGTGACCGGACAGTCGTATTTGGTCGAATTTTGGGTCGCCGCGCTGCCTAAATCGTTGCAAATCAACCAGTTGGGCGCATTTTTCTCGCTCGAAAAAATCGATAAAAAGACCGACGAGCAGCTTGTTTTGCCCCGTCAAATTTGGGCAAAAGAGGTGATCATTTCTCCCGCAAAATGGACGAAGGTCTCCGAAAAGTTCATCGCGGAAGAAGAATCCGACTGGCTCACGATCGGCAATTTTGCGACCGACGAGGACACAAAAACGGAGAACGTCGCGGGCGATGCAAGCCTCAATTTCGCCTATTATTATATCGACGACGTGCTGGTGAAAAAAACGCCGCCCTTCAAACCGCTCCTCGTCAAGCCCGACGACCTGACCAAATTGACGCTCAAACTGGGCGACACCATCCGCCTGAAAAACATCTATTTTGATTTCGACATGGCCGAACTGCTGCCCCGATCGTTTGTCGAACTGACCAAATTGGCGAAGATCTTAAAGGAAAACCCGGCCCTCGAAATCGAGATAATCGGCCACACGGATAGCGACGGCGCGGATAATTACAACCAAAAACTCTCCGAAAACCGAGCGAAAACCGTCACCCTCTGGCTCAAAAAACAGGGCATCCGAGGCGAAAAACTCAAGTTCCGGGGCGCGGGCGAACGGCAGCCGATCGTCTCGAACGGGTCCGAAAATGGCCGCCAGCAAAACCGGCGCGTCGAGTTCGTGGTTTTGAAACGATGATTTTTGGGAAGAACTTTCGAGCCATATTTTGGTTAAAACACATCCACGGCAGAAGATTTGAGCCGTTTTTCATGAAAAAAAACCTCACCCGTCAAGCTGCCGCGACCATCCCAACACGGCTCGGACTTTTTGAAATGATCGCTTTCGCGGCCTCGCCGACCGAATTGATGCCGCACGTCGCGTTTGTCGCCGAAAATTTTGACCCAAAAATTGGCCCAGTCCTCGTCCGCATCCATTCCGAGTGCCTGACGGGCGATATTTTCGGCTCGCGCCGCTGCGATTGTGGCGAACAGTTGGCCATTTCCATCAAAATGGTTGCTGAAAAGGGCGGCGTCCTCATTTATCTCCGCCAAGAGGGCCGCGGCATCGGCCTGATCAACAAGCTCCGTGCCTATAATTTGCAGGACGCGGGCCTCAATACCGCCGACGCGAACACCCATCTCGGTTTCGAAGTGGATGCGCGGCAATACGATGCCGCCGTTGCAATCCTCGCTGACCTCGGCATCGAAAACGTGAACTTGATCACGAACAACCCCGAAAAAGTGGCCGCGCTCAAACGCTGTGGGATCGAAATTTCGGGCCGTACCCCCCTCGTCATCGAGCCGAACAGCGACAACCGCGACTATCTTTTGACCAAAAAAGAGTTGATGGGGCATTTTTTGTAGTTGTCTGAACGGTGATCCTTTTGATTTTTGTAGCTGTTTAGCCTTGGCGTGT
>JANOQP010000225.1:0-7405 GCA_031414895.1 Saprospirales bacterium | reverse complement strand
GAGAAATTCTCGCGCCCGACGGCTGCTCGAACCACTCGTTTCGCTGCTCGTGATTTGGGGTTTTACGTTCATCACGGGCGCGTCGTCGTCGGTGATGCGGGCGGCGGTCATGTTCTCGATCATGATACTCGGCCGGGCGATGCGCCGCGACGCGGAAATGTACAATGTGCTGGCGGGCTCGGCCTTCGTGCTGCTACTTTTTGACCCGTTTTACCTGTTCGACGCGGGGTTTCAGTTGAGCTACGCGGCGGTCGCGGGCATCGTTTTTTTCGGGCGGCGGTTCCTCAAATTTTGGCGACCGCCGTATGGCCTCGGCTGGGCCTGGGAAACGGTCGCGATGGGTTTCGCCGCGCAAATCGCAACGCTGCCGATCTCGCTCTATTATTTCCACCAAATGCCGAGCTATTTTTGGCTGTCGGGCATCGTGGTGGTGCCGCTCGGCATGGTGATCTTATGGACGGGCATGGTGCTTTTTTTCCTCGACGGCCTTTTGCCGATGGTCGCTTTTTGGCTCGGGAAACTCATGTTTTGGGTGATTTTGGCGATGAACGGGTGCATATTTTTCATCCAAAAACTGCCGGGCGGCCTCGTTGAAAATATCAGTTTTGGACTGCTCGCCGCGATTTTACTCTATTTTTTGATTGCCGCGCTCTCCGGTTTTTGGCTCGAAAGGCGGTCAAAATGGGTCGTCGCCAGCCTTGCCAGTTTCACGCTTTTGGCTGGGGATTATGCTTTTGGGCGATTTTTTGAACAAAAAACCCGAAAAATTACCGTTTTCAGCATCCCCGGAAAAAGCCTCGTGGATTTTCAGGCGGGCGAAAAATTGGTTTCATTGACCGATTCGATCACGGTAAAAGAACTTTCGTTCGCTGCCGACCAATTAAAACGCGGCGAAATTGCCCCCATTTTTTGGGAAAAAGACACCAGTTTTCAGACCGAAAACCTGTTTTACGAACCGCCGTTTGTCCAGTTTTTTGACAAAAAAATCGTGGTCATCGGCCCCGAAACCCAGTTGCCAAAATCAGAAAACCCGGAAACAGTTTCGGTCGATCTCGTGATTTTCCGGCAAAACCCGGCCGTCAAAATCGAGGACGTGATGACCCAGTTTCCTTGCCGCGCCTTCATTTTTGATGCCTCGAACAGCTTTTCAAAAATCAAAAAATGGTCGAAAGATTGCGCCGACCTCGGCCTCGAATTTCATGATTTGAGGAAGGATGGGGCATTTCAACTGTCATGGTAATTTAGCTTTTTTAAAATATAAAATTCCGTGAAACATACGGATGTTTCCATAATTTGACTAAATATTTATGTTTTTGAAAAACAAAAAAACTGGAACAGGTCAAATAGTTTTGTGACGAAAAGGCCGAAAGGCCGACCATGCGTTCTCAAAACAACGCCTACTTTATGAGAAAACCGGCCCCCCTGCCAAAGCTCCTCCTGTTCTCGCAGGGCGAGCAGCGCGGCGTATTTGGGCTCAGCTTGCTGTGCCTTTGCTTTTTGGTCTTGCCCTCTTTTACCGCAAATTGGCTGGCCGAAAAACCGACCGATTTCACAGAATTTCAACAAGAGATCCGCGCTTTTCAGCAATACGCCGGGCATCCAAACTTGGCCGTTTCGGCCAGGGCAGTCGAGCTTTTTTCTTTCGACCCAAACCGGGCGACTGCCGATGATTTTGTCCGGCTCGGCCTGTCGCTTCGGATCGCCAATCAGATTTGCAATTACCGAGAAAAGGGTGGGCAGTTCCTAAAACCGGATGATTTTCAGAAAATCTATGGCCTTTCGGTCGCAGATTTTGAGCGGTTGCGTCCTTATATATCCATCGAGGGGAAAGAAAATGCGTGGGTCGATTTTTCGAAAAAAGAGCAAAAACGGCCAGCCGAAAATTTCAAGTTTGACCCGAACACAGCCAGTTTTCAGGATTTACAGCGGCTCGGTTTGAGCGACCGGACGGCGCAATCGATCCTAAATTATCGCTCAAAAGGCGGTGTTTTTCGCAAAGCGGCCGATTTTTCAAAGATTTTCACGCTTGCGGCGGAAGATTTTGAGCGGCTGCAACCTTATATCGAGTTGCCCGATAAGCCAGCAAATGCGCCCACGTCCGCAATCCCGCAAACGTATTCGACGGAGCAAAAACCGTCCAATTATCCCAATTTTGGCAAACCAAAAATCCCTGCTGCCAAGATCGACATCAACAAATCCGACGCGATGGGCTGGAAAACACTGCCCGGCATCGGCGAGTTTTTCTCCCAAAAAATCGTCAATTTTCGGGACAAGCTGGGCGGGTTTTACAAAATCGAACAGGTCGCCGAAACGCGTGGTTTGCCGGACAGCACATTTCAAAAAATACGGCCTTTTCTCGTTTTGGAATCGCCCGTTTTTCGGAAAATAAACATCAACACGGCGACGGTCGAGGATTTTAAATCGCACCCGTATTTCGATCGGCGGCTTTCGGAGGCGATCATTGCTTATCGGGAAAGCCACGGGGCGTTCAAAAAATTGGCCGAATTGCGGGCGGTCAAGGCGATCCGGAAGGATTGGTTTGAGTTGATTGACCCCTATTTGACGGTCGAATAATCGGCTTTTGTTTTTTCGAAAGAGCTTGATTCGGCGATGAATTCAGGTAGTTTTGCGTCCATTTTTGAGAAAAACACCTAATTTCCCATGATTTTATCCGACAAGCAAATCTTTACGGCCATCGAAGCTGGCGAGATTTTGATCGAACCATATCGCCACGAATGCCTTGGGACGAACAGTTACGATGTGCATTTAGGCCGCCATTTGGCCGTTTATCAAGACCGCGTGCTCGACGCGAAAAAGCACAACCAGATCGACCATTTTGAGATCCCTGCGGAGGGTTTTGTCCTCCAGCCCGGCACGCTTTACCTCGGCGTGACCGAAGAGTATACCGAAACGCACGCGACCGTCCCGTTTTTGGAGGGAAAAAGCTCCGTCGGGCGGCTCGGCATCGATATCCATGCGACGGCGGGGAAGGGCGATGTCGGTTTTTGCAATTATTGGACGCTCGAAATTTCCTGCGTCCAGCCCGTGCGCGTGTATGCGGGGATGCCCGTTGGGCAGTTGATCTATTTCAAGGTCGAGGGCGATATCGAGAATTTTTACAACAAAAAAACGAGCGCGAAATACACCGGGCGGAGCGAAAGGCCGACGGAAAGTATGATGTGGAAGAACAAGTTTTAGGCTACTTTTTTCCCAGTTTTTCAAGCAATTCGTCGAGCCTTTTTTTAAACAGCCAAGTCGAACGTCATTTTGAACAAGTTGCCCCTCCTTTTTATCCAATTGACTTTGGCACATAGATGATTATTGCCGCGCCACATAAACCTCCGATTCGTCCTCTACATACTCCACCGGCAATTCAATAAAGAAATCCGTCCCCTCGTTTTCCCGTACCTCAAAGTACATTTTGCCGTCGAGCGCGTCGATGATGCTCTTGCAGATCGGCAATCCGAGGCCCGTGCCAGACGATTTTGTGGTGAAATTTGGCTCGAAAATCTTGTCCCGGATCTCGAGCGGGACGCCGCCGCCGTTGTCGGCAACCTTCACGACGACCATCTCGTCCTTTTCGTAAATGGAAACATCGATTTTTCCCCGCTGTCCATGCGGGACGGCCTGTAACCCGTTGAGTATCAGGTTTTTAAACACACGGCCGAGGTGGCTGTTGCCGCCCAGAACATGAAATTTTTGCCCCTCCGGTTGCTGGTCGAGCGACATATCGGCATTGTCGTGGCCGCCAAAAAGGTCGAAAACGGACTCGACCACATTGTTCAAATGGACATCGTTTTTGGGCGGGTTGTTGATCTCGGCATAGAGATAAAAGTCGCCCGCAATCTCGGCGAGGTCATCAATTTGGGTGATCATCCGGTTGGAGGTCTTGCGCAAATTTGCCTCAAAATTGTTGGGGTCGATGGCAACGGAGCGTTCGAGTTGTTGCATCGAAAGTTTCATTGTCGTAAGCGGGTTGCGGATCTCGTGGGCAACTTGCCGGGCCATTTTTCGCCATGCGCCCTCACGTTCCGATCGTGCCAAAAGCCCTTTCGATTCCTCGATCTTGTCGATCATGCGGTTGAATTCGCCCACCAAGCTGCGCAGTTCTTCGAGGTCGTCCTGACCTTTAATATAGACCGATTCGTTTTTTTCCTCCAATTTCATCGATTCCATCCGGTCGCCGAGCTCTTTTATCGGCTTCGCAATCGACTTTGAAACTTCGCTCGCGATGATGGCTGCCGCCAGCAACAGGAACACATAGAGCGTCAACAATTTACCGATAAAATCGGAGACATCGGTGCGGATGCCCGAACCTTTCAGGTAATATGGGACGCCGATATAGGCCGCGACCTGTCGGTTTTTGCCCAAAAGCGGGAGGTAATCGGTGCTGTACTCGAAGCTACCAGTGTGTTCCTCATCCACTTTTTCGGAAAGGTTTTGGTGTTTCAACGCGTAAAGTGCGTGGCTCGACATGATGGGGCTGACCGCGCCGAGCTGACGGAGCTCAGGCTGCGAAGTGAAGATCAGCCGCCCGTCGAGGTTGTAGAGATTGACATCGATCGAGTGGATCTTGGCCAGCGAATCAATCGAAAGTTCGAGCGATTTGGTGGTTTTGTTGCCCTCGATGTTCCATTTTTCGGCGTTCTGCTCGATCTGCGAGATCATGGCGGAGGTCGATTTGTTCAACTGCTCCTTGATGTTTTCGCGAGACGCGTTCTCAAAATTGGTGTACGTCAAATAACCGATGATCGCGAACGAGCCGATGATGACGCTGCCCATCCAAAACTGGATCCGGCGGCTGAGAGAGCCTTTCGGCGTGAGGTAAAACTGGAAATATTCCGGCAGGAAATGCGCGAACGAGTTGATGCCCGCGAGGAGGATCATAAATATGGAGAGCGTCGCGAAAATGGAGCTGAACAGGTACATCTGTTTGCCAAGCCCGCCCGTTTTTCGGCTCAAAATGACGACCGTTTCGTTGTCGGTGCCACGGTACGAAAGCACGTCGCGGTCGTCCGAACGCTGTTTGTACCGCTTGAACTCGCCGGGGCTTTTCGGGAACGAATCGGTCTGTGTTGTGTAATCGCTCAATTTCCCGACCTCCTCCAAACGCGCGTCATTTTTGAAGATCGCATATTGATAGCGCGGCAAGAGCACGAGGTTTTTGTAGGGCTGGTTGAAAAAAAGGTGCGCGAACACATTGGTCGGTGTCCGCCGCTCGCGGTTCACGATAAAATAGAGGTTGAGCGGGTGCGCCGTGTCGTTTTGCGGTGCAATCGGGATGCGCATGAGATAGCTGGTCGCGCCTTTTTCGCCTTTATAAAGCCGCAGGTCGTCGCCCATGACGGCCCGTGAATTGCTCCAAAAAGTGTCGAGCGAGGTCCACGAAGTGAAGCCCTGCGGCACGATGGCCGGTATTTTATCACTGTCAAATGCCGCGATTTCATAGCGATAATGCTGAAAAAGATAGCGTTGACGATAAAAACCCTTGTTCAAAAAGACCTTCAAGCTGTCCTTCCCGGTCGGGAAACGATAGGGCGAGAACATATTGGCGAAGCCCGGCGTCGTGCGCAGTTCGTTGCGAAACTGCTCGAGCTGCACCTCGGCCAGCGAATCGCGGTCGCTGGCGATGATCGCGGAATAAATCTTGCGCGAATTGAGGTCCTTGATGTCGTTGTATTTGAACAAAAGGATGGTCGTGAACCACGAAAAGACAAAAAGCCAGGCGATTGCCCAGGTCATTTTGTTCGTTTTTTGGGCAACGAAATAGTCGAACGCCATCGAATAGATCAGTGAAAAAGCGATCATGATCCACGGGTCCACGTCGAGGTCCTGTTTGAATTTCCACATGATCGGCGCGGCAATCGCGACGGCCACGACCGAGGCCATCGTCCGCTGTGCGCGCGAAAGATCTGCGCTGAACACCGAAATGACCATCCGGTGGCTGAACAAGAACATCGCCATCAACAAAAAAATCACCCCGACGATTGCCATCACGCTGTACACGTCGAGGTTGAAAACATTGCTGAAATCAAAACTGATGTTCGACGAAAAAACGAGTTCGCGGAAGATCCAAGCCGAGATCAGGATGCTCACCACGACGCTCATATAATTGCCGACGCTGACCGCGAAACGCATCCCAATTGGTAAATTTCGATAGCCGCGCACCCGGAAATTGCGGTGAAAAAAGACCATCAACCAGAGCAAAATCCCGATATTGAGCAACATATCGCCAATCGAATTGCTCAAAAAAGGTGCTTTAAATGTCCGAGCGAACAGGTCCATCCCCTCAAAACGGCGCGTGAAATCCATTTTTTGGTTCAAATAAATAATGCTCCCGACGACCGGGATGAGGAGCATCGCGCCCGTCGCGGCCTGATATTTTTCGGCCAGCATCCGCGAGGCCGTGTTTATAAAGACAAAAAAAGAGACGAGCGCGGCGAGGTAGAGCCAAAATTTGATGTTCAAATAAGGTCGGTAATCGATGGTGCCGCTGCTTTTCAGGTGGCCGATCGGTTGGCCGTCCTTTGATTTTATGGCAAATTCGGTGGGCGTTTCGCTCAAATCCAGGCCTTTCGGCACGGTCGGGTTTGCTGGAAAAGCCTGGTTTCCAACATGATCGGTGGCCGAAAAAGCATATTTGACCGGGATCAAGGTATATGCCGTGAGGTTGTCGAACGGCTGGCGCAAAACCTCATAGCTGCCCGACAGCAACTGTTGGATGGAGGGCTGAAACGGGCCGCGCTGCCATTTTGCGAAGGTCTTGGCATCGGGGATGGCGCGGTTGTTCGTCCAAAAAACAAGCGAATCGTCTTTTACAAAACAGATGGTGAAAGGCTCGGCGGCGATTGCCTCGAGGTCGGCGGCGTGGTTTTCGGAAGGCGCACCGTCCCTTGGGCCGTTCGCGAGCTGGGTCTTGAAAAATTCCGGCTCGTCGGTGAGCCAACGGAGGGCCGCTTTTTCTTGGATGCGCAAATAATTTGCAATGTCCTCCGCGTAACGGCCAACGGGATTGATACTTTTGCTCCACAAATCAAAGCCAATGGCCAGCCCCAAAAGGCAAGCGGCCACGCCCAGGTGGATGAGCAATTTTTTTTGCATGGGAAAATACAGAAGGTGTAAGTGTTTCAGAACTTGATTACGGTCGCGCTTTCAATGGAGGGGGCCGGGTTGGATTAAAAAAGTGTCACAGGTTTGCTTTTCCCGGGACAAAAATATGACAGCGGGTTTTAATTTGTTGCACATCCGGGCCGACTATTTTGTGTAATTTTTACACACCCAATTGTTGGGCAGTGTTGGGCATGAATTGTTATCAAACAAAAGTACTTAAATATTAAAAAAAATAAACTGCAAGCCGCTTTGTCGCCTCGATTTTTCGGGGAGGAAAGTCCGGACAGCGTAGGGC
>JANOQP010000224.1:0-3377 GCA_031414895.1 Saprospirales bacterium | reverse complement strand
GTTTCTTGAATCATGGTTTTCACCTCCTCGTTCGCGTCCTCGATTGCCTGTCGAATTGTCCAATCTTTGAAAAAATGGCTTTTTATTAGAAAAAAACGTTCGGGGGTGTAGACCCGTGTCGGCATTTCGTTCAAGCGGTTTGAATTGAAAGCATCTGCGAGTTGCGCCTGTTTAATGGCATGAAAAACAGCTTCGTCTTCCAAAATGCTCCTGCGGATTGCCGGGGTGTCCGAGCCTTTTTCCTCAATTTTGAAACAGATAAATGCTCCGAACTGCCGCGAAACTTTGTACTCGCAGCAAAGTATTAAATGCCCAGCCAGCATAAGCTCGAATACGGATTTGAATTTTTGGGCATACTCCATCAAATCGCGCTCGGTGGCTTGGTCATCTTTTCGGTGTACATGAATGTCGTAAAACTCCCTGACGGTTTCCTTTTCAAAATCCAAAAGCCCGTACAGGTCGAACACCAGTTCGTCAATCTGTTTTTGCAGCTCCCCAATTTGGTGGTTGAATGGGTCTTTTTTGCTGTGCTCCATTTCGAGGACTTTCCCGGCGAGTTGCGAAATGCGGGCATCGTTTTCTTCCAAATAAGGGAAGGGCAGTTTTTCAAGGTCGGAGTTGCGGAGGGTGCTTCTTTTCAAATCGCCCTTGCCCCATTGCGTGGCGGTGAGATAGGAAAAATAGCCCAAAAACGATGAATTCAGGATGCCGAGAGCGGGAAGATAGTTATTTAGATACGCCGTTTTTCGGCGGATTTTGATGCACAAGACATCATCTTGGAATACTTCTTTTCCACTTATTCGGGCTGCGCGAAGCCTAAAAAAATCACGGTCTGTTGGGCGAACAGGCAATAAAAGACGTTCTTGTTCAAAAATCCCCTTTGGTCCCCTTCGCAAACTTTGATTCCAATTGAACCGCCCCAAGTTTTCGCCTACAAAATAGGCATCAATGTTTGCCGATTTTACGAGCGCACGGAAGTCGGGTTCGCCCGTCGATTCCATTTCCTTTTCGGGCTGAAAACCAGTACGGCACTCTATTTCAAGTTCCGGGTCGCGCTCGGCTGCCTTTTGGGTGATGAGTTGATAGTCGTCCCAATTGCCGTTGACCAAAATTTTCCAAAGCAAATCATCATTGGCAAGGGCTTCCTGATGGACGGTTTTCACGTCCCGCTGCGTAAAGTGCACGATTTGCAAATATTCGGAAAGCGTGGTCAGGCGTGGGGCGACGTATCGGGCCTCATTTTTCAAGCCTTGCCCAACGGCAAAAACCAAAAACGCCGCGGGTTCCGTTGCCCCAATTTCGATGGTCTTGCCGAACACCTTCCCGATGTTCGTTTTTTTGAAGAGGATTTTGTTCAGGTGCGACAGTTCGTAAAAACGCAACAACCTGTTTTTGCCCAAAAAGGATTGCCGGAACGCTTGGGCATGCTCGTTCAAAAAAATGGAGTTGTTGACTATCAGGCCGAGAAGCGTTCCGGGGGCGGCCCATTTGGAAACGCGGAGCAAAAAGGCCTGTGAGCGTTGAAAATCCGAAACGTACCGATATTCGGGGTGGGTGCCGACCGAGCCTTTCCCGCCGATTGCCAACCGCTCTTTTTCATGCTCCGGCCCATCATCAACCGGTACGCTCCCCCACGGCGGATTGCCCACGATGCAGCCGAAAACATTGCCCTCGAACAGGCTATTATCGGTCAGTGTGTTGCCGTTAAAAAGGTTTTTGCCCATCAAACCGGGCAAAATTGGAGCGTGGTTTTCAATTTGTTGCCGGATAAACCTCGCATCAAGGTCTTCCAAAAGGGCGAGATAAAGGCTGAACGTAGCTATCCGCAACGCCTGCGCGTCGTTGTCTATCCCGAAAACCTGATTGGAAAGAATGTTCTTTTTCGCCTCGAAATCGGTTTCAGCGTTTTTGACCCGAACGATTTTCCGAAAGCTTTCCACCAAAAATGCCCCCGAGCCGCAGGCTGGGTCCAGCACCGTTGCATCCCGGTCGCCCGTCAAAACAGGCGACAACGTCTCCTCCAACATGAATCGGACGATGAACTGCGGGGTGTAATAAATGCCCTTCCCATGTTTTTTCGAGTCGTTCAAAAACGCTTCGTACACATGGCTAATGAGCTGGATTGGGATGTGCTGAAACTGGTACGGGAAAAGAGTCCCTTGCCCGCTTTGATAGTCTGAATTGAAAAAGCGGTGCAAGTCCAACATTTGCTTTCGAGAAAAATCGGTTTCCGAAAGCGTTTCGTTTTTGAAAATATCGCCATTTATCCGACCCACGGCATCGAACGCTCCCAGCAAAACGGATGGCAACCCATCGCTCAAAACGCCAGAAAGATAGCCCGAAGAGTAAATGCCCCTGTCCTCCAAGTATTTCAGAAAAAGACAGCGCAAAATCAACAGGTCGGCAACGGCCTCTGAATCCTTTTCTGAACCATTTTCCGAAATCAAGTCCAACCGCAGCGCGATGAGGTTCAACAATAAGTCTTTGTCCACCTCCCGCTCCCGCTTGCTTTTAGCTTTTTCGCGGACAAACTCATAAAAATACCCGGCATTGACTTGTGGGCATGAAAGCCATTCCAGCGTTTTGGGGTCGATTTCAGTTCTGATGCCCGCATTGAACGATTCGATTTTGCCCCCAAAAGGGTCGGATTCATCGGGCTTCACCTTTGGGTTGATGACAAAGGACTCGTTATCACTCACTACAACAAATGCGCCCGCGCCGTTGGAGTTCCAAATTCGGCGATGCTCCCCAATGAGTTTTTCTCCAAAATCGGGCGTTCGCGGAGCATAGACAAATTCAACCTCCGCTTTTTGGTTGCCGCTGATTTCGATGGAATGTACGAATCTTCCGGATGTGCTTCCGGTCGGCGAGTACCCTAATTTTTCCAAAAAAAGGGTGAAGCCTGATTCGGCATTTGCGGACATATCTTCTATTTTTAAAACTATTTAGTTTTATTGAGGCGAAAATAGAAATGTTTTTGTTTTAAAAAAACAAAATGATGGCTTTTAAAGAATCTGAAACCTCGCAGCAACTGCCATTCCCCGGACCGTCAAAACCAGCTTCCTCAACGAAAAACACTTGGTAGCTGCCAAAAAAAAAGGCAAAACCCCCAGTCCCCCAGAAGTTTTGCCCTTTATTTTCCCAAAAAGAAATTCAGAAATCAATCCTCATCCTCCAAAGAAGCCTCCTGCCTCCGCCTTGTCTCCGCCTCGCCGACAAGCTGAATCCTATCATATTGCCGCATCCCGGTCCCCGCAGGTATCCGTTTCCCGACGATGACGTTCTCTTTCAGGCCGAGCAAGTGGTCGCTTTTCGCTTGGATGGCGGCTTGGCTCAACACCTTCGTCGTCTCTTGGAACGAGGCGGCTGAAATCCAG
>JANOQP010000223.1:0-13613 GCA_031414895.1 Saprospirales bacterium | reverse complement strand
GCCGCGGCGAGCAGGTTCGTGGGCTGCGCGATTTTGTCGAGCGCGTACTTTTCTATTTTTTTAAAATAAGTGGGCCGCTTCGATTTCCGCTTATAAACGGGTGCGCCGCCGCCCAAAACGAGCGGGTTTGCCGGAACATCGGCCACGATTTCGCCGCGCTGTTTGAACACAATACGTCCGCCTTTCCCGGTCTCTCCAATCTCCGCGCTTTCAAGGTCCCATTTGTCGAAGACATCCAAAAGTTCTTGTTCGCGGCCTTTTTTGCAGACGATGAGCATTCGTTCTTGGCTTTCAGAGAGCAAAATTTCCCATGCTTTCATGCCTTTTTGGCGCGTCGGCACTTTGTCGAGGTCGATGTTCATGCCCGCGCCGCTCTTTGCCGACATCTCGCTCGTCGAGCAGGTGATGCCCGCCGCGCCCATGTCCTGCATCCCGACTATCGCGCCGGTCTTGATGGCTTCGAGGGTCGCTTCGAGGAGGAGTTTTTCCTGAAAAGGATCGCCGACTTGGACGGCCGGGAGGTCTTTTGCCGAATCTTCCGTCAAATCCGCGGAGGCGAAAGTCGCGCCGTGGATGCCATCCTTTCCCGTTTGCGAACCGACGATAAAGACTGGATTGCCCGGTTTTCCAGCGGTCGCGGAGACGGTTTCGCCCACTTTCACGATGCCGACGGACATCGCATTGACCAAAATATCGTGCGAATAACAATCATAAAAATAGGCCTCGCCCCCGACCGTCGGCACGCCGAAACAGTTGCCATAATCGCCGATGCCCTTCACGACGCCGCGCACGAGCGAACGCATGTGGGCCGATTCGAGCGGGCCAAAACGGAGCGAATTGAGCGAAGCGATCGGCCGTGCGCCCATCGTGAAAATATCGCGGTGGATGCCGCCCACGCCCGTCGCCGCGCCCTGATATGGCTCAATGGCCGACGGGTGGTTGTGGCTCTCGATCTTGAAAACACAGCCGAGGCCGTCGCCAATGTCCACGAGGCCCGCGTTTTCTTCGCCCGCGCCGACGAGCAATTTGCCGCCGTCGCGGGGCAATGTTTTCAATAAAAGGATGGAATTTTTGTACGAGCAATGCTCGCTCCACATGACCGAAAAGATGGACAGCTCGGTGAAATTGGGCACGCGGCCCATGATTTTGTTGATTTTCTTGAATTCATCGGGGGTCAAACCGAGTTTTTGGGCGGTCTCGACGGTCGGTTGTGCTTCTACGGCTTCGGCCATTTTCTCTGTGGATTTTGTTCGGCGGCGAAGGTAGAAATAAAGGCAAAAGTAAAAAGGCAAAAGGCAAAAGTGGAGGGCCTCCCAACTTTTGCCTTTTCACTTTTGGCTTTTGACTTTTCATTTTTGCCCTAAAATTCAAAGCCATTTTTTCCTTTTAAAATACGTCAGCATCCCCACCGCCGCAATGAACATGACGGCCAGGACATAATAATAGCCACGCGGGTGGCGCAGTTCCGGCATATTGTCGAAGTTCATCCCATAGACCCCGGCGACGAACGAGAGCGGGATGAAAATGGTCGAAATGATGGTCAAGAGCCGCATCACATGGCCCATCCGGTTGGCAGCTTCGGCTTGCGAAAGGTCGTTGAAACCGTCCAAAGTCTCCACTTGGTGGTCGATGCCGTCGATAATTTGGGTCACATGATCATGGACATCGCGGAAATAATCGTGGTTCAACTGCGTCGTGTATGGGGTCTCGCTCTTTGAAAAACGGAAACACGCATCGCGCAGCGGCAAGATCTTGCGCCGGAAATTGATTACCAACCTTTTCAGTTCATGGATCCGGGAGCGCACTTTTGGCGAATCGGGCGTGGCGAAAAGCAGCTCTTCGAGGTTCTCGATCTCCATTTCTATTTTGTCGAAAACGAGGTAATAATTGTCCACGATATAATCGAGGAGGGCGTTGGCAAGGTAGTCGGCCTTCTTTTTTCGGATGCGGTTGTTCGGGTCGGCGAGGCGGGTGCGGATGCCCTCAAAGGTGTCGTTGGGGTCTTCCTGAAAAGAGACGATGGTGTTTTTTGTGAAAAAAATCCCGATCTGTTCCGACTTCAAATGGGTGGTGGTTTCGTCAAAATCGAGGTGCGGCGCGATGATGAAAAGGCCGTTGTCGTACTCCTCGAACTTGGGCCGCTGCTGTGTGTCGAGGACATCCTCGAGGACCAACGGGCTGATTTTCAGCGAGTTGCCGATATGCGAAACGAGGTCGATATCGCTCAATCCGCGCAGGTCGATCCAGGTCGTGAGGTCGGTGTTCTGCAAAAAACCGGCCTCTTCCCAAATTTTTTTTTGCGAAAAAAAGGTCTCGCTGAACCGGACAATCGAGACGAAAGGCGAATCGACCACAAACTCTCCTGTATAGATCAGTGTCCCCGGCGGGAGGCCTTTTTTGCGGATTTTTTGATGTTTTCGGTGCATAAAATTTGATTTTGGGCAAAAGTAGATGGGTTTTTTAGAATTATGCCAATTGGCGGACAAAACCCGGCAAGCGGTTTTTTTCGTAGTTTTTTCATCAAAAACCGGGCAAAACTGCCCAAAACCCGTTAGCTGCGCATGATTTCTGAAAAGTATGGGAATAAAATTTATTTGACTGGCACCTTTTTGAATGCGTACCATTGCGGGGTCTTTCAAAAAAACCCAACCCTATGCCCAAATTTTTTTAATCCGATTACCGGGGGTTCTTTTAATCCATTCTTACTTTTTCAAAACGTCATAGCTTCTTCCCGGCTGGCATATGACAATACTTGGCCCAACATTTTATCATCTCAATCCGATTTCAATGAAGCAGATCTCCCCTGACTTCAGGTCACTACGTTATTTCCTTTCCACCAAAATTTGCATTCCCATGAACATTGCTACATCGTGGCAACGGCTATTGTCGTTGCTGGCGGTCGCTATTTGCGTTTCCGCCACCTCGCCCGTTTTCGGTTGCGACGTTGTCGTGACGGGCGGGCAACCGATCATCGTCAATATTTACCTCGACCCGATGACCGGCACCAGCCAACTTTCGGGGGCCAATATTGCCGCTTTCGTGCAGGGCACCGGCCCCGGTTGCAACATCTATCAATTTTATTCATCGACCGACAAGGAAGATTACCTCGGCACCTCTGTCCCATTCGGTTGTGCCGACGTGTCTCCCGACCCGGTTTTTTATGTGGTCAGGATGGATGACGACCCGAACTTCCCGAACAGCGGGAACGAGAGCAACCCCGTCTTCATTTCTGTGGTCGTGCATGACAATACGACACCGACCGCCACTTGCCCGACCAATAAAACCTACGAATCCGACGACGACGGCAACGACAACTGCCTTTTTCGCGCCGAAAATGGGGTGACCGTTCCGACAAATTCGCTCAAACTTACTTGGGCGGACAATTGCGGCAGCCCCGATTATCGCTTCAACGGAACGGGCGCGTGGATCAGCGGCGACAATATTGCCGTGCCCTTCCACAATTTCCCGAAAGGGCTGACGACCGTCAACTATCGAGTGACCGATGCCACGCACACGGCCACTTGCAGTTTCACGGTGACCGTGTCCGACCTCAACGCGCCCATTTTGAACAATGTGCCGGACGACGACACGATCCCCGGCAATGTTCCCTTCGCCCAGATCTTGGCCGTTTATGTCGGCAATTTGAGCGGCGTGACCGCTTATGACAGTTGCGACGGGGTGCGCCCGGTCGTCTATTCGGCGGTCGCCGATACATTGGACGACTGCCCGGTGACGCACACGATCTTGCGGACATGGACGACGACCGACCTTTCGGGGAACACCAATTTTGCGACGCAACTCATCAGTGTCATGGACACGTTCGCCCCGGTCGTCGCCCCTTTCCCTTCTGACTCCATTATATATACAGAAGTGGACGACCTCGATTGCGACGCCTATTTCGAGATCGATCCGCTGGCGACCGCCGTGGATTGCTCGCCAAACGATTCCTTGGAGGTCAAATATTGGATCGACGGCATCCAAGTGACGACTTTGGATGGACATTATGCCCATGCTGGAAGCCCTTATGAACTGCGCTATATCGTCCTCGACCAATGCGGCAATGCCGACACGACCGATTTTGACCTTTATGTGGAGGACGGGACGCTGCCCATCGCCAGCTGTGCCACATCGGTCAACCTCGCGCTAAACCCTGCGGGTGAGGCCACCTTGTTTTATCAAATGATTGACCAGGGCAGTTTTGACAACTGCTCGGCTTTTCTTTATCCTTTTGTTGATCCTTTTCAATTCGATTGCTCCCATGTTGGCGTGCCACAACCGGTAACGCTTTATCTTTTGGACGACGCGGGCAACGGCAGCACTTGTATTTCTTCTGTAAATATTCAGGACAACACCCCCCCGGTCATCACCTGCCCCGCAGACCGCACTTTTAGCTGCGCGATTGACGAGGGCCTTGCAGGTTTTGCGACCGCGACCGATGCGTGCGGACTTGGCAGCATCACCGTCGAAGAGGCTTCGTTCAACCAAACTGGCCCGCATTGCTACGACCTTGTCCGCGTTTATACGGCGACCGATATTCATGGAAATGAAAATGTTTGCCAACAAAATTTGACGGTCGAGGACAATTTCGCGCCCGTTTTGTTGGATGTCCCGGCAGATATCGAGGTTGCTTGCGGGACCATTTTGCCCGATCCGGTAGTGACCGCTTTTGACACTTGCGACGGTTCGCATTTGGTCACGCCAACGATTGAGATCTTCCAAAATAGTGCTTGCAATTTGAACAACATCAAATATTTTCAAGTCCGTACTTGGGAGGCGACCGATGCCTGCGGCAATTATGCGATCACGCAGGACACGGTGAAGTTCATGGATTTTGTCGCGCCCGATATTTCGGACGTGCCATCCGACCTGACCTTTTTCACCAATTTTGATGACTGCAACGGCGCTATTTCCATCAACCTCAACAATTACGACATTTTTGATGCGTGCGGAAACGGCCCTGTGACGGTCTCGCCCGCCACTTGGGTCTCGACGCAACCTGCTGGCAATTATGTTTTTGGCTATGCCGCAATCGATGCCTGCGGAAATTTGGCCCATGGCACCATCAATGTACATGTCGTGGACAATTCGATCCCAGAAATTATTTGCCAAACCGATATCAATGTTTCGCTCGACAACAGCGGCTTCCACCAGTTCGATTTGAACGAACTGCTCATCAGTTCGGACGACAATTGCGGGGTCGTTGATTTTGCGCTTTCGCAAGATTTCGCGACCTGTTTTGATGCCAGCCTCGAAGCGCTCGGTTTCGGGCCAGTCCTTGTCGAGGTGACCGTTTTTGATGCCGCGGGCAACGAAAACACTTGCGCCGTCATCGTCCACACGACCGCGCCGCCGGACATTGCGATCGATATCACCAATTTCACGGCCACAGACCCATCTTATTTTGGGGCAAATGACGGCCTCGTTTCCATCGATGGCGTGGCGGGCGGATCGGGCGTTTTCAATTATGCCGTCCTCGATTGGTTCACCGGGAATGTGATCTCGCCGACCTCTTTCAACGATACCTTGACCGCTGGCGAATACCTTTTGGCCGTTCAGGATGTCCAAACGAGCTGCATTGACCTTCAATATGTCGAACTCCTCGACGGCCCACTTCCGCTCATCGCCGCCGATTCGATCACGGGCGCGCATGGCGACATTGTTTGCGTCGCGGTGACGGTGCAGCATTTCCAGAACATCGTTTCGGTGCAAATGGGCATTTCCATCCCCGATGCGACGGTCGGCGAGGTGGTCTCGGTCGTCAATTTTCAGCCGGGCAATTTCGACCTTGCCGTACTGGTCCCGACGCCCAACGATTTCACGGTTTCAATGATGAACCCGACCACTTCGCAGGTCGATTTGATGAACGGCGACACGCTGTTTTGCATCAATGTCGAACTCGTCGGCAGCCTTCATGACACGACATCGGTGATCATCGTCGATGGTTCGCTCGAACTTGTTTCCGGCTCGACGGGCAATTTCTTCAACCTGCCCGCAGATGATCAGGACGGTTTTATCGCCATCAGTTCGGGCCTGCCCGCAGCGGCCATCGAGGGCGATATCGTTGCTTGGTACGGCGGCACGGTCGCGCTGGTCGATGTTGACCTGAACAGCGGTCAGGCCACCGAAACCACCGGGCCGGACGGCCATTTTGCGTTCGATGTTGCCGTCGGTGACCTGTGCGAACTCACACCGTCGAAGGATATCAACTATGTGAACGGCGTATCCGTTTTTGATCTTTTCACCATTCAAAGGCATATCCTCGGCGACCCGGCGGCACTGAACAACAACCCATACGCAATCATCGCCGCTGATGCGAACAACGATGAAATCGTCACCACTTTTGACCTCGTGGAGCTTCAATTCATCATTTTGAACCCAATAAATGCGGACATCGCGGGCAACACAAGCTGGCGTTTTGTCCCAGCGGATTGGAATTTCACGACCGCTGGCGACCCGTGGACACCCGCGTTCCCGGAAAGCATCGACCTCGGCATCGTTCTTGCGGACGATTTGCAAAATGATTTTATCGCCATAAAAGTTGGCGACGTGGACGGCGATGCGGATGTCCTTTCTTTGATCGGTTCCGACGACCGCGCCCCGATGCTCTTTGAAATGAACGACCGTGCAATTTCGGCCGGCGAAGTGGTTGCCCTGCCCGTTCGCGCCCGCGATTTCCGCGACCGGCTCGGCTGGCAAATGACGCTCAATTTTGACACCCAACTCTTTGACTATCAAGGCGTTGCGGCTGGCGAACTGGCCAATATCTCGGAAAACAATTTCGGGAAATCAGCCCTCGCCGACGGCAAATTGACGACCGCTTGGTTTTCCGCAAACCCGGTTTCGATTGCGGACAATTCGGTGCTTTTCACCCTTTATTTCAAGGTCAAAAAAGGCGCTCCGAGCATCGAAAGCTCGATCAAGATCGGTTCGGAGATCACCCCAGCAATCGGCCTCGACGGCGCAAAAAACCGCACCCAGCCGCAACTTGTTTGGTCGAAAAACAGTAAAAGCACGGCCCTCGAATTTGAGCTTTCGCAAAACCAGCCCAACCCGTTCGGCCACGAAACCCGCATCGGTTTCACGCTGCCGGAGGCGACGGGCGCGACGTTCAGCATTTTTGATGCCGCTGGCAAATTGGTGAAAACAACAACCGCCAATTTTGAAAAAGGCCGCAACGAGGTCCGTATCGACCGCTCGGAACTTTCCGCCACCGGCGTGTATTTTTACGAGGTCAAAACGACCAGCCAAACCGCCCGCAAGCGGATGGTTTTGGTTGACTAATGGTGAGGGGGTGACTTTTCGTCACCCCCTCACTTAACCTTTAATCCCGTACATATCCTTTTTTTCCTTTGTCCAAAACAAATGCCGTTCACCAGCCGATTCAATTATTTCACAATTGAAAAAATGAACAAACGATGAAGACTTCTTGGTAGGGGCGCATTGTTTTGACACCATTTTTAACCGATTTTAATCATGAGAAAAAACTACCTCATCTGCCTGTTTTTCGCCGGCCTGATGTCGCAGGTTTCATTCGCGCAGCCGGTCGGCCTCGGCGTTGGTTCGGTCAGCCTCGACTGCTCGGGCGGCCAAACGATCACCATCCCGGTCACGATGGCCAACGGGACGAACATCACGGCCTGCCAGTTCACCCTCCAATGGGACCCGACCGTCCTCCAATTCATTGCCGGCAGCGGGCAATTGCAGGGCGCGTTCACCACGCCGAGCATCATGCCCAATTTTGGCGAAAGTCAGGTCGCGGCCGGCAGGCTCACTTACGGTTGGATCGACAGCCCCGGCGTGACGACCGGCCCGAACGCGACGACGATGTTCACCGTCCAGTTCAATGTTTTGAGCCTCGCGGCAACTTCCATCAACATCATCGGCAGCCCGACACCCATCAAAGTTGGACAGGGCGGCCCACCGGTCGTGAACCAAATGTTCACCCTTTCATCGGGCAGCGTGACGACGGGCGATGTCGAACCGCCCATCCTCGTTTGCCCTGCCGAACAGACTGTTCCTTCGGATATTCCATTGATTATCAATGATTTAACGCCCATCGCATACGACGATTGCGGGCTGAACAGCCTCGAATATCTGCTTTCCGGCGCGACCAATGCAATGGGTTTTGGCGATGCTTCGGGGCAAGAGACCTTCCAGCTCGGCACCACCACCATTCAATACACGGCCATCGACGACGCGGGCAATTCGGAGACCTGCATATCGTACATTCACGTCAATCCCGACACGCTGACCGTCATCGCCCAATCGCGGACGGGCGATTGCGATGAGCCGCTTTATATCGACATTTTGGTGGAGAATTTTGACGCAGTCTCGACGCTCGGCTTTACCCTGAACTGGGACAAAACGGTCCTGAAATTTGACTCCGTCAACCTTTTGGAAAACAATTTCATCGGCGTGAAGGCGACGGATTTTGGGTATTTTCAGGTTGCCAACGGCAAATTGACCTTCGCTTGGTACGATGCCGCGAACCATACCGCACCGGATGGCACGCGGCTTTTCCGCATTCATTTCAAAACGATCGGCGGCAGCGGTGCGGCCAGCCCGATCGCTTTTTCGAGCAATCCGACACCGCAACTTGCCGGGTCCGGGGTGCCGACGCCGACGCAAATTCCCGCCATTTGGGAAAATGGCACCGCCACGATCATCGACATGATTGCCCCGACCATCGTTTGTCCGGGCAACGAAGCCGTTAATAATGTGGCCATTTTCCCGCTGGCCATTTCGGGGCTGGCCCCGACGGTCGGCGATAATTGCGCCGTCGATTATGTAACTTATTCGCTTGCGAACGCAACGACCGGCAGCGGCACGATGCCCGCGGACGGCACGCTTTCATTCAACGAAGGCACGACGACCGTCACGCAGACGGTTTTTGACGTGGCCGGGAATTTTACACAATGCACTTTTACGGTCACCCTGACCGGGACGGCAAAGCCGAAATTCATCCTGCCGGGCATCTCGGCGGAATGCGGGCCGGGGCAAATAGAGATTGATTTGACCGTGACCGATTTTAAGAACGTGGCCGACCTCGACCTTTTTGTTGGCTTTTTGAACAACGTCCTTTCGATAGATGCGGTCGGCGGGTTCAATCCAGCGATGGGCCCAAGCTCCAATTGGTTCACCACGACGGTCGGCAACACCATCCAGATCGGTTATGTGAACACGCCAAACAATGTCGGCGTGACCCTCCCCGACGGCTCGGTTTTGTTGAAAATCTATGCAAAACCAATCGGCGCGGCTGGAACAATGACCCTTTTGACATTCACCCAACCACCGACGGCCAATTCGCCGTTCGGTCCCTATTTGACGCAAAGCCAGGACGGGTTTGTCTCGATCGTGGACACAAAAGGGCCGGTCATTTCGGGCTGTCCGTTTGATTTTCAGGTCACTGTCGATGCAACTTGCAAGGCTATCGCAAATTGGGCGACCGCGACGGCTACCGATGCTTGTGACGGCGCGAACATCACGCTCACTTCCGACATAAAACTTGGCGACACGCTCGCGCTCGGTTCGCACAAAGTGACCTACACGGCGACCGACGACTCGAACAACAAAACGACCTGCGCATTCACGATCAATGTTTTTGACGGCGTTTTCCCGACCATAAAATGCCCGGCGAACGATACCCTCGCTTTTGACGCGGGGCAATGCACGGTAACGCTTTCCAATTTGCCGCAGCCAATCTCCTTCTCGGACAATTGCACGGCCAACCCGACGCTCATCCCGCCGCAAATCCAGCTGCCGCAAACATTGGCCGCCGGCCAAGTTTTGAACATCGAATACGTCGTCGTGGACGATGCGGGCAATGCGAGCTTTTGCAATTTCATGCTCTCCGCACCCGCATTGACCCCGCCATCGACGACAATTTGCCCGACTACGCAAAATGTTTCGTGCGATGCGTTGGGCACTTTCAACGTGCCGGTGCCGGTTTTTGTGCAGGGTTGCGGCCCAGCTTTGACCTATTCGGTCAGCCCGGTGGACACGACCAATTTTGCCATCGGCACGACCCAAGTGGTATTCACAGCCGCCAATTCCGTTGGGAACGCGACCTGTACTTTCAATGTGATTGTCAAGGACACCAAAAAGCCGGAGATCACGGGCTGCCCCGCCGACGTGACCCTGCAAACTTCGGCGGGCTGCATGGTCACGATGCCGAACTATCAGGTGCAGGTGATGGACAATTGCGACAACACGGTGGATGTAAGTTACACGCCCACGCCGGGCAGCCAACTGCCCGTCGGTGTGCACAATGTGATCGTCGTGGCGACGGACGATTCGGGAAATTTCGCAACCTGCGATTTTACGATTGTCGTGCAAGCTGCTCAAACCGCCGTGCTCCTCAACTGCCCGCCCGATTCTGTTTATCTCGAAAAATGCACCGTGCAGGCGACTTGGACAGACCCGCAGGCTGCCGGTTTTTGTGGGACGGTTTCGCTTATTGAAAGCAACCCGGCCAATTTCGTGATGCTTTTTGCCGGGCTGCCCGACACGATTTCTTACACCGCGACGGACATGGCCGGGAATACGGCCACCTGTTCGTTCATCCTCTCGGCCACGGAAAGCACGCCGCCGACCCTCGATTGCCCGCCGAGCATCACCGTCGATGTCGCCGGGAACATCATTTCCGACCTCGGAAACTATATCCTCGATGCCGACACGGTCGCGGGCTGCAATGCGGTCCAACTGTTTTTCGGCATCCCAACGGCGAACGATGACTGCATCGGGGTCAATCTCCAACAAAACACGGGCCCGGCCTCCGGATCGTCTTTCCCGCTCGGCACGAACTCCATTTATTGGCGGGCGATGGACGCGAGCGGCAACACGGCCACTTGCTCCATTGAAATCACGGTCATCGAACTCGACACGCCGACGATCATCGGTTCGCCCGACCCGGCCTGTCTCGGCGACGTGATCAATTTGACGACGAACATCAATGCGCCCAGCACAATTTATAGCTGGACAGGGCTGAACGGGTTCACCTCGATGGGCGCGACAGCGGTCATTTTTGGGCTGACGAGTGCGACCGCAGGGCCATATTTGGTCAATACCTCCGTCAATGGCTGCCCCGCTCCGCAAAGTTTGCCGTTCACGGCAGTGCTTTCGACGAAGCCGGTCTTGAGCGACGATGCTTATTCGGTCGAGATCACGGCGGCGCTCGATTCGTTCAATATTTTATCGAACGACCTCTTGACGGCGGGCGACAATTTCACGGTCACGCTCCAATCGCCGCCATCGAGCGGTACTTTGGACAACCATGGCAACGGTATTTTCAGTTATACCGCACCTGCGACGGCGGTTGGCGGGGTCAATTTTGGCTATATCGTCTGCTCCGAGACCTGCCCGGGCCTTTGCGACACGGCACTCGTCTATATCGACGTGAAGGAATCGACCAACTGTTCGAAGATACCGAAGGTCATCACGCCAAACGGCGATGGGTTCAATGACTATTTCTACATTTTCTGCATCGACACGGGACTTTTTCCGAACAATTCGCTCATCGTGTTCAACCAATGGGGCGACAAAGTCTATGAGGCCGCGCCCTATATCAACTCCCAGCAGGACGGTTGGTACGGCACACTGGACGGCGAGGCAGGCAAGGACCTGCCCGACGGGACGTATTATTATATCTTCAAACCGTCGCAATCCGAACCGGCCATTAAGGGCGTTTTGACCATCTTCCGTTAATGACGGCGGATGGCGGACGGCGGACGGCAGACGGGAAACCGTTGGCCGTCCGCCGTTGGCCATTGGCCGTTTTCAATATTTTTTAAATGAAAAATCTCATCCCGATCCTATTCCTCTTTTGTTTTTCCCAAAAAATGGTGGCGCAACAGGAGGCCCACTACACGCAGTTCATGTACAACAAACTGCTGCTCAACCCCGCTTATGCCGGGGCTCGCGAGGTGCCGAGCTTCACGGCGATCCACCGGAGCCAATGGGTCGGTTTCGATGGCGCACCGACGAGCCAGCTTTTGAGCTTTTCGTCAAAATTCTTCAACGACAAGGTCGGTTTTGGCGCGACGGTCTCCCATGTGAAACTGGGTTTTCAACAGGATTTTTTTGGGCAAGTGGCCTATTCATATGACCTGATCGCCCGCGACGGCATTTCCCTCCGTGCGGGGCTGCAGGGTTCGCTGCGCAAGTTTGGGATCAATTTCGGCGACCCGAACGACCTCGTTTTGGCCTCGCCCATTGATGAAACCTTGACGAACGGTGATTACAACAAGCTCGTCGGCAATTTTGGCGCGGGCGTTTATGGCTCTTACAAAGACTATTTTTATGCAGGTTTTTCCGTCCCGAGCCTGATCGGCAACGAGCTGAACAGCAAAAACGGCACCGCCGCGCCCGAACTTTTGGCCCATACCCGGAAGCACTTTTATGGGATGCTCGGCGCAAGTCTGCCGATCGCCGACGACGTGCGCATCGTGCCGCAGGTCTTGATCAAATATGTCAAAAACGCGCCCTTCGATGCCGACCTCAACGGGACGCTCGAATATGCCCGAAAGTTCGGCGTCGGTTTGAGCTATCGGCTCGGCGGCGACTCGAACGGCCTCGGCGAGAGCGTCGACCTGTTGGTTTTTGGGCGCATCCGCAACCAATTTACCATCGGCGCGAGCTACGATTTTACGCTTTCGCAGATCAAGGATTATTCGGTAGGGTCTTTCGAGGTGATGTTGCAGGCAGATTTGCGGAAGACCAAAAACGAGATGTCGAACCCAAGGTTCTTCTTTTGAAAATTCCCCGAAACACTTTTCTCTTTAATAAAATCATCCGATGTTTCACATTTCCGATTCCCGAACCAACACCTTGAAAATCAACACTTTAAGCCTGTTTTTAGTGGCCTCGTTCACCTTCTTTTCAACGAAATCGACCGCCCAATCCGATTCACTGGGAAAGGGCACGGTTGAACTGAAAGTGATGAACGAACAGACGGTCAATAGCGAACAATTGGAGTTCAGCCCGTCCTTTTACGAGGACGGCATCGTGCTTTCCTCGACCAACCCGGCGGGCCTCAAAAAAATCAAGGACGACAAATTGCGCCGCCCGGCGACCTCCATTTTGCGCTCGAAGCGCGGCCCGGAAGGCACCCTCCTCGCACCCGAACCGTTCGCAAAAGAACTTTCGACACCCTATAACGAGGGGCCCGTCACCTTCGACCGGACGGCGGAGGTGATGTTCTTTTCACGGAACATCATCAAAAAAGGCCTCCAAAAACGCGACAAAAAGGGCGTGAACCGCATGGCCATTTATACTTCCAAACTCGGAAACGGAACCTGGACGAAGCCGGAGGAACTGCCCTTCAACACGAACGCCCAATGGGACGACGTGCACCCCTGCCTCGCCATCGACGGCGACAAGCTCTATTTTGCGAGCAACAGGCCGGGCGGTTTTGGAGGGATGGACCTTTATGTTTCGTTCAAAAACGGCGAATCATGGACAGAGCCGATCAACCTCGGCGCGACGATCAACACGGCCAAAAACGAGATTTTCCCTTTTATCCATGCCGACAACACCCTCTATTTTGGCTCAACGGGCCACAAAGGGATGGGCGGCATCGACCAATTTTTTGCCCAATCGGAGGAGACCGGATGGAC
>JANOQP010000222.1:0-2204 GCA_031414895.1 Saprospirales bacterium | reverse complement strand
ATTTTACCCCCCCCCCGGTTTTAACAATACAATCACGGAAACCTGACGCTTTCAACAGCGCACGGAGAACAGTTTCAGGACTGGTGTCCTGAAAAAAAGAGCGTTTTTTCATGTCAAAAAAATTTGAGATGTTTTTGGTGAACCTGTCTGGATGGGGTCTCGTCCGGCCCCGACAGGCGACTATTGGGATGTAAAAAATGTCGTGGGAAGAAACTGGGATTGAAAATCGGCACCAATTGGAATCAAATGTAACCACCAAAATTTCAGCGTGGCAAGGCTTTTTCGATAATTTTTTTAGACCAATGCCCGGTCAAAATTTAAATCTGTCTACCTATGCCTTGTTCAGAAATAAAGTTTTCGACTTCCCGGAAAAAAACTAGATCAGCCCCCGCGATTTCAGTTCCGCATATTTATTGATGGTGTTCAGCGTCAGATCCTCCGGGCGGGTTAGGACGGCCTGGATGCCGAATTGGCGGAGGCGCTGTACCATTTCCTTCTTTTCCGACATCGCCTGACGGGCCGCCGTCCGCTGGAAGATCTCCTCAGTCGTTGCGGCGATGCCCCGCGCAAACTCGCCGATCTCCGTGTTTTCATAAAAAACGACGACCAGTAAATGAAACCGCGCCAGCCGACGGAGCACGGGCAGCACCCGGTCGAGCGCGTGGCGGCTCTCAAAATTGGTGAACAAAATGAGCAGGCTCCGCTGCGGCACCATTTTGCGCAGCGCGTGATAAAGCAGGTCATAGTCGGCCTCGCCCATCCGCTGGCTTTCGTCGAACAGGTTTTCCAAAATGAGCCGGAGCTGCTGCGGCGAACGCTCGGCTTTGAGCGTCGTGCCGAGCACGTCGGAGAAGGTGAGCAGGCCCGTTTTGTCCCCTTTTTTTAGGATGATGTTCGAGAGTGCGAGCGTCGCGTTGACGGCATAATCGAGCAAGCTGAGGCCGCCGAAGGGCATCATCATCGTGCGGCTTTTGTCGAGCAAAAGATAGACCTGCTGCGACCGCTCGTCCTCGTATTGGTTGACCATGAGCGAGCCGCGCCGCCCGCTGGCCTTCCAATTGATGCTCCGGTAATCGTCGCCCTCGACGTAATTCTTGATCTGTTCGAACTCATAACTGTGGCCGATCCGGCGCAGCCGCTTGATGCCCTGTTCGGTCGAAGTGCGCTGAAAAGACCGCAATTCGTACTTTTTCATCTGGATTATCGACGGATAAACGGCCACTTTCTCGGTTTTCCCGAAAGAAACGCGGCGTTCCAAAAGGCCGATTTTTGTCCGCAAAAAAAGGTGGGTCTGCCCAAATTCAAAATTTCCCCGCTCGAAAGGGGTCAATTCAAAATGGATTTTTTGTGCCGCGCCGCTGGCCAAGTGGAGCGGGACCTCAAAATCGCGCCGCTGAAATTGCGCCGGCAGCTCGTCCGTCACGAGGAGGTCGAGCGCGAGTTTTGTTTTGTTCTCCAAAAAAATCCGGACCGGGTTCGCGTCGCCGAGCGAATAGATATGTGGCGTTTCGCGCCGCGCGGCGACCATTTCCTTTTTTGAAAAAAGCAGGACAGCGTCCGCCAAAACCATCCCGATGGCCACCACGAAAAGCGCCTTCGCGACCGGGAATAAAAATGCCGCGCCGAACGCAAACGCGAAAATCGCGGCCACGCCCCCAAAAATGAGGAAGAAACGGTTGGGCAGGAACAGGTTTTTCATCAAAAATCGAATTGGTTTTTTTGTGGGCGAAAGATGCTGAATTTTCCATTAAACCTTGCTTTTTGCCAAAATGACAACCCTTTTTATGCCCAAAATGGGGGATGCGCGATTTTTCAAAAAAATTTAAATTGTAAAAAAATTCAAAACGAAAAAAACTGGCATACGATTCGCACGGGTCTAATCGAGAAACTATTACGAATTTAATCCCGTGAATTTTTTTGACAAACTGATCATCAACATACTGTGAGAAAACGCCGAGTGCGCCGCGCGCCTCCCGTTTCCCACCCAACACAAATTTTTTTAATCCCCGCTGGTGAAAACCAGCCTCGCGCAGGGTTTGCTGCGCTTGGCCGTGCCTTGCTTTTTTCAAATTTTTTTGAAAAAGCTGGCACGGCCGAGCCGCAGCCCGGGCGGGGCATGTCCGACCATTTGGCGGTCAGCGGATCTTGACGGTACCGATTTATTTGGCGTACTAACTAAAATTTTTCACGATATGAGAATCTGC
>JANOQP010000221.1:0-8147 GCA_031414895.1 Saprospirales bacterium | reverse complement strand
GCCGGGTCGTCGCTTTTCAGCAGAAGATTGTACATGCCGGCGGCCTGCACCATGTTTCGCGGAACGCAGATATATATGCCGCGCAGCGAGCCGAGCATCATGCCCATCGGAGACCCGGCGTGCCAAATCCCCTCCAAACGGTGGCCGCGCGTGCGGATGATCATGGGCGCAATTTGTTGCCCCGCCGTCCGCCACCTGAGGCACGCGAGGTCGTCCGAAAGTGGCGAGAGACCGTAAATAAGGTAATCGAGATATTGGATCTCGGCGATGGGCCGCAAACCGCGCATGGCCATGCCGATCGCCTGGCCCATGATCGTCCATTCGCGGATGCCGGTGTCGAAAACGCGCTGCTTTCCATATTTTTGTTGAAGCCCCATGAAACCCTGATTGACGTCGCCGATCTGGCCGACATCTTCGCCAAAGGCAAAAACAGCCGGGTTTTCGGCCAGTTTTGCATCAAAAAAGGCGTTCAAAACCTCAAAGGCATTTTTCTCCAAACTGCTTTCCGAAAAAACGGGCGGCACAATTTCCATTTTCAGGGCCGATTTTTCGCCCTCTGAATAAAGCTCCGACGCGAATATTTGGCGCGCATCCTCTCGTTTAGCGGCCAGCCAATTTTCGATGGCCGCCCGCGCTTGCGAACCATTTTTGGGCAAAACCTGCAATGCCTGCCGGACAATTTTCACGGACTCAAATCCCATCGGGCCGCGCTCGTTTTCGAGTTTGGCGCGTTTTTTTGAGATTTCGGGGAACTCGATTTCCGCGTTTTTCAACAAATCAAGTGCCTCGCTTTCCGTCTTTTTCGCAGGCAAAAGCGAGCGGCGATAAGCCTCCGATTGGCCGCGCCGCGCCTCGGCGATGCCGGATTTTTCCAAAATTTCGAGTTCGGCTGCGGTCGCGAACCCGTTCTCGATGATCCAATTTTTGAACTTCAAATTGCAGTCAAAATCCGCCTCGAACTGCAAACGCTCGGCGGATTTGTACCTGCGGTGATCGCCGGAGGTCGAGTGCCCAAGCTGTTGCGTGACCTCCTCGACGTGGATGAGCGCGGGGATATGGTGTTTTCTGGCGCAATCGGCGGCTTTTTGGTAGGTTTCGAGCAGGGCTGGATAGTCCCAGGCTTTTACCCGATAGATTTCGACGCCGCCCAGCTCGTCGTCGTGCTGAAACCCGGCGAGGGCCTTCGAGATGCTCTGTTTCGTGGTCTGGTACTTTTTCGGCACCGAGATTCCGTAGCCGTCATCCCAAACCGAGACGACCATCGGCACCTGCAAGACCCCGGCGGCGTTCAGGGTTTCCCAAAAAACGCCCTCGCTCGTTGATGCATCGCCGATGGTAACGAAACAGATCTCGTTGCCGTTTTTCGAGAACCCGGTCGAGCTGTTCAGCGCGTCCGATTGGCGGTATTTTTTGGAGGCATAGGCCAGTCCGAGGCCCCGCGCCATTTGCCCCGCCGTTGGCGAAATATCGGCTGAAATATTGTACAACTCGTTGTGGTTCAACCAGTTGCCCGTTTTTTTATCGATAGTTGGCGTGACGAAATGGCCGTTCATTGACCGCCCCCCGGTAAAAATATCGTGCACCGGGTCGCAATAAAGCTGCGCAAAAAACACCTCGACCGACATCGCGCCGAGCGCAAAAAGGATGGTCTGGTCGCGGTAATACCCGCTGCGCCAATCGCCCTTTTCAAAGACCGAAGCGAGCGCGATCTGGGGCAGTTCCTTGCCGTCGCCGATGATGCCGAACTTGGCCTTGCCCGTCAGCACCTCCTTGCGGGCGAGGACGCTGCACTCGCGGCTCATGCAGCAAATGCGGTATTGTTCGAGGATGTCTTCGGGGTGGAGGGTCGCGTCATTTTGGCCGCTTTTTTGGGCTTTTTTCAGTCCGGTGGTCATGCGTCGTCGCTTTTTTCGATAAAAATTTGGTGGGCGGTTTGTGGTGCGAAGGTAATAAATGTAGGATTGCCGACCTCATGAATGCTATAGGTTGATGTCGCTGTTATTTGCCATTTTTGCAAAAAAAAGCCGATGCACCGCTGGGATTTCATCATAAACACTGCCGCGACCGCGCTCGCCCTCCCTTTTTTGGAAATAACCAATGGCCCGCCGATCGTCGGCCACGGCGATTTCAGGTACAAAATAAACCTCGATTGGGCCCGCGCCGACCCCGCCAAAACGCCCGTGAACGACTTCCATGAAATGGTTTTCGACCGCGCGGGACGTATTTTCATGACCACCAACGATACGCGAAACAACGTCCTTATTTTCTCAAAAGATGGCGACATTTTGGGCCATTGGGGCACCGAATTCCCCGGTGCCCATGGTCTGACGCTGGCCGACGAGGGGGGCGACGAGCGGCTCTATATCACCGACCACGACCGCCACGAGGTCATCAAAACGACGCTCGACGGGCGTGTTTTACAGGTTTTTAGCTGGCCCGCCGACAGCCGTTTTTATGAAAGAAAGGAACAGTTTCGCCCGACCGAAACGGCCATTGCACCGAACGGAGATGTCTTCGTCGCCGACGGGTACGGGCAGGATTGCATCGTGCATTTTGACCAAAAAGGCCGCGTTTTGAATGTTTTTGGTGGAAAAACCGAGCTTTCCAACGCGCACGGCATCGCATTCGACCCGCGCGACGCACAAAATCCGGGGCTGTTGGTCACTTCTCGCGCCGATAATTCATTGAAAAAATATGGCCTCGACGGCCACCTTTTGGAAAGCTGGACGCTGCCGGGCGCGTTCATTTGCCGCCCGCAGATTTCGGGCAAAAACGTCTTTTTCGCCGTCCTTGTTTCCGAGATGCCGTGGGACGGCGGGACGGGTTTCGTGCTGGTTTTGGACGAAAAAAACCGCGTTGTTTCTGCGCCCGGCGGCTCCGTTCCGCGCTATAAAAACGGGCTTTTGCGGCCGCTTTACCAGACCGTAAAAGCCTTCAAGCACCCGCACGACGTGCTGCCGGATGCGGGCGACGGGTCGGTCTATGTCTGTCAATGGAACGCAGGGAAGGTGTTCCCGGCGCGGTTGGAGCGGGTATGAGCTAAATTTTTTGAGTGGAAAGTTTGGTCAAAAAAAACTTGACGTCCTCCTCGCTTACCTCATGCCCCGGCAAAAACGAGACCTCCTCCGTATAGTCCACATCGTCGAAATAGCACAATTGCTGCCTAAAAAGTTTGGCAGAAAATAGGCCGGGGAACAGCTTTTCTGTGGTTTCAATCACCGTTTCGAGCGAAAAATGGTCGCGCAACAAAAAATAGAGGTCGAGATAATCCTTCCATTTTGACCGCCGCCCAAGTGCGTAAGCCTTCATTGCAGCGAGGTGCGCCAAATCGGGCATTCTGATTTGTTCAAAAACGGTTTTTGCGGGAATTTCAAATGGGAACTGAAAAAATGTGAGCTTGACCCCGTCCGCGATGACGTGAAACCCCTCCGAATCGGCGAACAAAAGCTGGAATTCATGCCCATGCAACCGTAGGCCGGTTGCCAATTTCTCCCGCTGTATCCGCGATTTTTTGAACAAATCAAAGTCAATGGACTGCCTATGGCCGATTTGGAGGGCGATGGCCGTGCCGCCGACGAGGTAAAACTCCTTTTTGACGCTTTGCACAAATGGCAACAACCGAAATTGTTGATCAGACAGGATTTCCGGGTGCATGGCGCTGAAAATAAAGGTTGAAAAAGTTGGCTACCTCCGGGAAATAGTTGTGCCGAGCCCGGTTTACGGTCGTTTTCCTGAAAATTGTGGCGGTTTTATGGATACCCAACAAGGCAATCAACTGGCGCACGCCCTCCAGATCGCCAAAGTTCAGGATGGTTTCTGTCAAAAGTTCGTCGCTGATGTTCGGTAGGTTGGCATCGCTGACCGACCAAAACAGTGCCCGGTATTGATGTATAAATGCTTCTTTCGGTGTCATAACGGTTAAAGATTGCGCAATTTTAGGCAATTATGGCTGGTTTTTTAAGTTTTTTTCGTGCCTCATTCCCCCAAAATCTTTTCCACTTCATAAATCGAATTGATCTTGCCCGCAAACAGCCCCCAAAACGGCGGCGACAGGTTCAGCAGGCTGATTTCCGTTGGCCGCGCGTCGTCGATATGGCTGGCACGGAGTTTTGACTTTATCGTAAAAAGCGACGTAAAAGGTTGAAAATCAACGCTTTCGGAAAAATATTGCCGCATCTGGGCGAGCATTTTTGCGCTGTTCGAGCGCGGTTTGGCCGGGCAGGAACTGCAGTCCGATGGGAAATCCGGGCGGCATTTTTCGTTGATCATTTGGCAATCAAACCTCGGTTGGTCCTCGAAACTGACCGCGTGATGGGTGTATGCGACCGACGAAAGCGAGAGCATTCCCGACAATCCCCACGGCATGAGCGAGGCAAACGGGCCGTCCATGATGGTGAGACCGATATTAGAAAATTGCGGCGACGTGACCAATGCGATTTCCGAGATCTCGTGCATCAATTCTATTTCGCGCAAATTAAACAACCTATTGATTGAATTAGTGGCCGAATAGGTCGCATTTACAACTGTTGATGCACTTATAATTTTTAAGGAGTTCTTATATAAAAACTCAATAGCCCATTCATTTCCGCTTATCGATGCTTGTTTGATTTCTGTATCAAGAAATAGGTCGATATTTTTCTCCGTGCTAATTTTTTCCCGATAAAAATCGGCTATCAATACAGGGTCAAATGAATATTCCTCCGTCAAATAAAGTGCATCGAGCCTGTTGAAATTGAAATAAGGATGTTGGTGGGCCCGCTCACATTTTATGTTCAAAAATTGACAAAATCGCTCAAATTGCCCGCCGTCCGTAAAAGAACCGGCCTTGTCTATCGCGTAATATTTTTCAAAGGAAAAATTGACGAACTGTTTGTGCTCCCCGGTAAAACGGGTTTTGTGTTCATCCGATAAAACCGCTGTCGCAATGGAGCGCGGATAGTGATATCCGCCGTGCAAACGCGCCTGATTGACCAACGACGCTTTGGTGAACAAACGGGTTTCCTTTTCAATCAAACAAACGCGCGCGCCCTTTTTTGCAAAATAGGTGGCCGCATAACAGCCAAAAATACCGCCGCCAATGATGAGGAAATCGTATTTCACGAAAAGGAAATAGGTGGGTGAAGGTGGGCTGTTTTTCCAAACTCGAGGCTCTCGCGCAACTGCCCGACCGACGAACAACCGAGGATAACCCCATGAATATCAACGGTTTGTGCTGCAAAGGCCAGCCCAAGTTGGTTCATTGTCCATTTTTCGGGGACGTTTTTGAGCCGCGCAAAAAGCTGTTCGGCGAGCTCGTTTTTGCCGCCGCGCAGTTCAAAACTTGCTTTTTCGCCCCCGGTTTCGTTTGGCAATTTTAGGCCGCCCGCGTTGATCCCGTAAGCCAAAAAACGGTGGTTTTTGTTCAGAAAAGTTTGATAACGGGCAAGGTCGGATTGAACTTGGTTGTGTTTGACCTCAATGATAAATTCGTGATTGTATCGGCTATTTATCCCAGCATAAACTTCCGGAAATTTAATCCCCGATAAACCAATCTTCAACCCGTTCTTTATGAAATAACCGAACGCAGCAAACGTGTTTTCTATCAAATCTTTATTGTTCCTATTATCCCAATGAATCATTAGGCACGATAGGTTTTCACTAAAAAGCCTTAAATATTCATCCGTCATCAACATTAAAAATGACTGGTTCAAATTGATATCGGGTGTTTTTTGGTTATTAATCGAACCGATTTTCTGTATGACCTTTAGGTCGGAGACCCTATTGGCCTTGATCCATTCAGACAGTATTTTTTCAGAAAGCCTGTAAGTTGTTGCGTCCTTGTTTATTGGATAATTGGTTGCTGCGTCTATTTCCCGATAACCGTTTTCATAGAAACAATCGAGCATTTCGAATGCCGTTTCTTTTGGGACGTTCCAGCCCCACATGGCCGTGCCGAGGGCAAAATCGAGTGGTTTTCTCATACTTTTTTGGTTGTTGTCTGAACTGTGATTCCTATGATTTTTATGATTGGTTTGATTGTGCAATCGTTTCAATCATAAAAATCATAAGAACCACAGTTCAGGCAATAATCATCAGTCAATATACCCCAAAATTCGCATCATCGAGTCCATCGTCTGTTCGGGCAAAATCTGTTTTTCGACCAAATTCCCATCGTCGTCGCGGTCCAAAAGGATATGTTTTGGTGCGGGCAACATACAGTGCTTTAATCCGCCATAACCACTAATGTTTTCTTGATAGGCACCTGTGTGGAAAAAGCCCAAATAGAGCGGCTCTTCTTTATCCTCATTGTAAGCGGGCAAATAGACCTGATTGGAGTGCGCCTCTGAATTATAATAGTCCGCATTGTCGCAACTGATGCCGCCGAGGTTGACGCGCTGATATTCTTTTTCCCAATGGTTAATTGGCAACAGGATAAAGCGCTCTTTAAGGCCCCAACTATCGGGCAACGTGTTTATCAACGAATTGTCCAACATGTACCAATGCTCTGCGTCGTTTTGTTGCTTTTTTCCGATGACGGAAAACAGCGTCGCGCCACTTTCACCGACGGTGTATTTGCCAAATTCAGTATAGATATCCGGTTCTTCAACGCCTTCTTCTGTGCAATGGTCTTTTATCAACGATACGATTTCACCGACCATGTAAGAAAAATCGAACTCAAAGCTCAATGAGTTCCTTATTGGCATACCGCCGCCGATATTTATTGCCGTTAATGACGGACAAAGTTTTTTTAACTGGCAATAGGTTTTTATCCCTTTTTTCAGCTCGCTCCAATAGTAAATGGTATCTTTTATGCCCGTATCGACAAAAAAGTGGAGCATTTTAAGCTCGAACTTCGGATTGTTCGCAATCTTTTCTTTATAGAAATTAATGATGTGCGATTGCCGGATGCCCAAACGGGAGGTATAAAACTCGAAATTGGGCTCTTCTTCCGTCGCCATGCGCAGACCGATGTTCATTTTTTCGGCGGTGACGTATTTATCATAGAGGTCCAATTCGATTTCATTGTCGCAAACCGGGATCGTGTGCGTAAATCCATCGTTTATTAGCCCCGCAATGCCGCGCGCATAATCGTCCGGCTTGAAACCGTTGTGAATGATTGTGTGGTTTTTCTTTATTTTTCCTGAAGCGAACAATTGGCGCACCAATGAAATATCGAATGTCGAAGAGGTCTCCAACTGCGCGTCGTGTTCCAAAACCTCGTCGAGAATAAACTTGAAATGGGAGCTTTTTGTGCAGTAACAATAGACGTATTCGCCCTTGTAACCGTGTTTTCGCATTGCGAGGCGGAACCAGTTCCGGGCCTGTTTGATTTTTTTGCCGATGGCGGGCAAAAAAGTGAGTTTTAGCGGCGTCCCGTGCTTTTTGATGATGCTGTAAAGCGGGATCCCGTTGAAGATCAAACGGTTGTTGTCGAGCGTAAAACCGTCCTGCGGAAAATAGAACGTCTGTTCGACAAGGTCAAAATACGAATTCTTCATTTCTTTTCTAAAGGTCGGCATTTGGTGAGTTGGCCGAAAACGTGGGCAAACATCCAAAAACTTGCGCGGTTTTTTGGGAAATTTTACCGCAGGGGCAAATTATTGACCCGCAATATCAGTTCATCCGGCCGCCCTTCAACTGAATGGTCCGCCCGGTTTTTGCCGCCAGTTCGAGGTCGTGCGTCACCAAAATGAGCGTCGTCCCCGCTTCGCGGTTGAGCTCAAAAAGCAAATGGACGATATTTTGGTTGTTCTCTCCGTCGAGGTTGCCGGTCGGTTCGTCGGCGAAAAGGATCTTTGGGCTGTTTGAAAAGGCGCGGGCGATGCAGACGCGCTGTTGTTCGCCGCCGCTCAATTGGGCAGGGTAATGGTCGGCGCGGTCTTCGAGGCCGACCTTTTTGAGCCAGTCCTGGGCGTTTTTTTCCGCGTTTTTTGCGCCGCGCAGCTCGAGCGGGACCATCACGTTTTCGAGCGCGGTGAGCGTCGGGATGAGCTGGAAATTTTGAAAAACAAATCCGACATGCTCGTTGCGCACCCGCGCCCGTGCGTCCTCCGAAAGGTCGTCGAGGGCAATCCCGTTGAGCGCCACGGAGCCGCTCGTTGCGCGGTCAAGCCCGGCACAGAGGCCCAAAAGGGTCGTTTTTCCGCTGCCCGACGGCCCGACGATGG
>JANOQP010000220.1:0-2029 GCA_031414895.1 Saprospirales bacterium | reverse complement strand
CTGATGTTATTTATGTGAAGGTTCTATGAGCTTATGTGTTAAAAAAGGAAAGAAAATCAAATTTCAGACAATGAAACTCAATGAATTGACACAGGAAGAAGCCTACGTTATCCAACGAAAAGGAACCGAAATGCCGTGGACGGGCGAGTTCAATAAGTTCAACGAAAACGGGATGTACGTTTGCCGCCAATGTGATGCGCCGCTTTATCGGTCAACCGATAAATTTGACAGCGGCTGCGGCTGGCCCGCTTTCGACGATGAAATTGAGGGCGCGATCAAGAAAATCACCGATCCCGATGGCCGCCGTGTCGAGATCTTGTGCCAAAATTGTGGCGGCCATTTGGGCCATGTTTTCACGGGCGAACGGTTGACAAAAAAGAACACCAGGCATTGCGTCAATTCGATTTCGATGAAGTTTATCCCGAAAGAAAATTTAATCAACCATTGAATTTTTATAGAGTTTTACACAAAAAATTCAAGGAATGTCAATTGACAAAACCCCGCTCACGCTAAATCCAGATTTCAAGTACGCACTCGATTTGTTGGAAAAAACCGACAAGAGCCTGTTCATCACGGGCCGCGCCGGGACTGGAAAAAGCACCCTTTTGCGCCTTTTTCAGCAGACATCGAAAAAGAAAATGGCCGTCCTCGCCCCGACCGGGGTTGCCGCCTTGAACGTGAGCGGGCAGACAATCCACTCGTTTTTTGGCTTTGCGCCGAGGCTTTTGACCTCGAAGGACATCAAAAAAGCGACCCGCCCGCGCCTGATCCAAAACCTTGAAACGCTCATCATCGATGAAATTTCGATGGTCCGTGCCGATGTTTTGGACGCAATCGATTATTATCTCAAATTCAACCGGGGAAACCCCGCGCCCTTTGGCGGTGTCCAATTGGTGATGATCGGCGACCTTTTCCAGTTGCCGCCCGTGATGAGCCAAGATCCGGTCGAGCGGCAATATTTTGCGAGTTTTTATGAATCGCCACATTTTTTTTCGGCGAAAATCATGGAAGACCAAAAGTTCGACTGCGAAATGCTCGAACTGCGGCAGATCTTCCGGCAGGACAACCGCCGATTTATCGACCTTTTGGAATGCGTCCGTTTGTGCGAAATCGACTATGATGTGATGGACGACCTCAATGAGCGCCACCAGTCCGATTTTGAATCGACCGACGGCTATATCACATTGACCGCGCAAAACGCCGTGGCGGACAAGATCAACCAGACCGAACTGAACAAATTGGACGGTTTCGACCATATTTTTTTGGCCGAGACAAAGGGCGATTTTGACGAAAAACTCTTCCCGACCGACCTCACCTTGCGCCTCCGAAAAGGTTCGCAGGTCATGTTTTGCAAAAACGACCCCGACAAGGAGTTCGTGAACGGCACGATCGGCAAGATCGAGACCATCAACAGCGACGAGATCATCGTGAAGGTCATTGAAATGTCCGGCAAGATCAAAATGATAAAAGTACCGCAACTGACCTGGGAGGTCATCCGGTACCGCGCCGGCGAGAACGACAAAATAGAGGCCGATGTGACCGGTTCATTCACGCAATACCCGCTAAAACTCGCTTGGGCCATCACCATCCACAAAAGCCAGGGCAAAACTTTCGACCGTTTGATCCTCGATTTGGGGCGCGGCGCGTTCGAGTTTGGGCAGGTCTATGTCGCTTTGAGCCGTTGCCGGACGTTCGAGGGCATCATTTTAAAACAAAAACTAAAGCCCTCGGACATCAAAACCGACGAGCGGGTGGTCGAATTTTATTCGCGGAAAATGCGGTGAACCATACTACTGGGCATTTTTCGCCTTTGTTGGCGTCCGTTACATCTTCGTCCACTCTTGCCAAGCCAAAACTGGCCGTTGTTCGGCGTCCTCGCCAACAACAATCTCACGCTGCCGAAAAGTACAAAAACCAGCTTCAAACGGGCAAAAATGGGCGTTGGTAGCATCACCAGAAATGAACAAACATAGCTCGGCTTTCTTGGGCTATCCTTCCAGTTTTTGGATATTTGTTTCGCCATGAGGGC
>JANOQP010000219.1:0-13299 GCA_031414895.1 Saprospirales bacterium | reverse complement strand
CGACCTCGACAGTTTATAGCCCATTGCACACTTTCCCGACGGCCGGTTTTGTGAAAAATTTTGTCATCGCCAGTTTTTCAAACGGCTCAACTTGCTGGAATTGGAAAGCCGATACCATATTAATGGCCGCTGATTTTGCCTTTGGCAGCCCTTGCGACGGCGGAAATATTGCCTTTACCGACCTTTCAACGTTCGTCCCGGTGACCAATATCACCAATTGGGCATGGGATTTTGGCGACCCAACGAGCGGCGCGGCCAATAATTCTTTGACAAAAAATCCGGTTCACACGTTTTCCGGCACGGGCAATTTTAGCGTTTCGCTGACGGTCACGAGCGCGAGCGGATGCACGTCGGTCATCTCAAAAAACGTCGGAATTTCCGCACCGCCAACCGTCAATATCATCGACCCGACGACGAATTGCGCCGGAAATGCGCTGAAATTCGACGCGAACACGCCCAATAATGACATTGCGGAGTTCATATGGAACTTTGCAGACCCCGCGAGCGGCGATGCGAACACGGCGGAGGTCGTCCCGGCTTTCCACAAATTTGACCTGCCCGGAAATTACGCGATTTTGCTCTCCGTGAAATCCATTTCCGGCTGTCGGGCAGATTTCACCAAAAATTTCACGGTCGTGCCAAACCCGCTCGTCGGCAACATTGCCATCGTCCCGGCGACCGCAAAAATTTGCGAGGGCAAGACCGCCCTTTTGACCGCCCCAACTGGCGGCACAGCATGGGAATGGAGCGACGGTTCGACCGCTAACTCGTTGATAATCAACGAAGAAGGCAATTTTTCTTTGACAATCACCGACGCGAACGGCTGTACTTTCCGCCCCGCCGATGCCGTCGTGGAGGTCATCGCCGCGCCCGATGCGGCCATCAACGCGGTCGAAAAGAACGAGCTTGACCTCCTCACGGGCATCTTTGATTCGCCGTATTCAGCCTGTTTTGGGGATGATATTTTCCTCGAGGCGAGCGGAAATGGGGTCAATTATACCTATTCGTGGCCGAGCGGAACAACCGGCCCAGCGGACGAATTTTCGGAGGACAGGGGCAATTTGCTGCCCGTCGGCATCCAAAATTTCATCCTCACAATCACCGACGTGACGACCGGTTGCACAAATACGGGCCTGCCGTTTGAGGTCATCGTGAACCCGGCCCCGGTGAACGTGCAAATCCAAATTTCGCCAGTCGATATGCCCTGCGGGAACACAAACCATGTGTTTTCGGTGCAAAACCCGGTCGCCGGACTTGCCTACGAATGGAACACGGGGCAAACGGGCGCGTTTTTTCAGACCGAGGAACCGGGCAATTTTTTCGTGATTGCGACCAATTCGTTCGGTTGCTCGGCGCAAAGCCCGGCGATTTTCGTGCTGCCCGGTGCGCCCGTCGAGTCCGTCCCGGCGGGCTGCCTGACGCGCTGCAACCCCGACACTATTTGCTTCGCGCTGCCGCCGACCGTTACCGCGTGGCAATGGTTTTTCAACGGCACGCCCATCCCTTCGCCGAACGGCCCGCAACTTATCGCCACCCAAAGCGGCACTTACACGATGCAATTGACCGACGCGAACGGCTGCACCGCCCTCTCCGACCCGCTCACGCTCGACCTGCAAGCGGCCTTCGGTTCGGTGCTCGGCGAGGTATTTTCGGACGTGAACGACAACGGCGTGATCGATGCCGCCGACACGCTCGTGGGCGCGATGCCGGTCCTGCTTTTGGACGGCGCGACAGTCGTAACTTCCTCATTATCAAACAGTTCGAACGGTTTTTCGTTTGTGAACGTGCCGTCGTTGCCGTATTCCGTCGGGCTCGATTTGCCCAATTTGCCCCTCGGCTGGTCGCCCGTTATTGCCTCCGACGGCGCGGTTTTGTCAGGTTGCGATGACGAAACGATGCCGCAACTTTTGGTCGATTTCTGCATACCGTCGACTGATTCGATGAACCTCGCGGCCTGCGCGGGCGACTCGGTTTTTGTCCAAAACGAATGGATAAAAGCGGGCGCGGCCAAAAATTATCTGTTCAAAAACCAGTTCGGTTGCGACAGTTTGATAACCGTCACGGTCACCGCCTTCGCCGTGCCGCCCGTGACGAACCTCAAAATCCCGGCCTGCGCGGGGACTTTTGTCAATTACAACAACCAACAACTCGCGGCCGGCTCGGTCAATAATTTCACTTTCCAGACCTCGAACGGTTGCGACTCGCTCGTGAACGTCACCGTGACCGCCGGGCAACCGACCATGTTGAATATTTCCGAAACCATTTGTCCGACGCAAACCTTTGATTTTCAAGGAGTTAAGCTCGTGCCGGGCGATTCACGGGTTTTCATTTTGACAAACGCAGCGGGCTGTGATTCGGTTATTGCGGTGATGGTTTTCGCTCATCCGCCGCTCGACTTTTCGTTGAAAACGGACGCTTCCTGCTCAAATTTTGCCGATGGAAAATTGGTTGTCGAGTCGATAAACGGCACCGGCCCGTTCGATTTTTCGCTCGACGGCGGAACAACTTGGCAGGATTCGGCGGTATTTTCCCAAATCCCGGCGGGGCCGAAAACCGTCCGCGTCCGCGATGGAAATGATTGCTTTTTGGAAAAAACGGCCGACATTGACACGATTGCCGCGCTGTCCGTGGTTTTGGAAAATGAAAAACTCGACTGCGACAACCTGCAAATTTTGCTCGAACCGACCATCACCGGGGCTGATTCGACCGCTGTTTTTGAGTGGAAAAAAGCGGACGGCACGAGCCTCGGAAACTCGGTTTCCCTGCCCGTTGAACTGGAAGGCAATTTTATTTTTTCCGTAAAAAACCGGTGCGAAACGGTCGAAAAAACCGCCGAGGTGACCTTCGATGAATCCAGCATCGGCTCGATGATGTACACCCCAAACGCGATTTCGCCGAAGGGCGATGATTTGAACAAAACCTTCCAGCCGTTTTTCTCCAATCAGGTGCAAGTTGTTGATTATCAACTGTTTATTTATGACCGATGGGGCAACCGGGTATTTGAGACCGCCGACCCGGCAACGGGCTGGGACGGAAAATACCGCGACAAAAAATTGCAGCCGGGCGTTTTCGTCTGGTATTTGGAGGCTTCGGTGGAGGTTTGCCGACAGGCGCGGGTGATCCGTGAAAAGGGGGACATCACGATTGTTCGATAGGCGTTCGGGTTTCTTTATAAAATGAAAAAAGCCAATTTCCCCATGTTCGGGAAGTTGGCTTTTTTGTAAAATGATCGTGCAAAGGCTCAACCCTGTTTTTTAAAAAGCGAGGCGATCACCTGCCCGACATAAATCCCAAAACCGCTCTCCAAAACCGTCAGCCAACTAATAAAACCGTTGAACTCCATCAGCGGGCGGCGGTGGATGAGCGTGCAGACAATGATGAAATAGGCCATCAAAATGGCGATGGAAAGCTGAACAAACCGACGGTTCACCCGCGTTTCTGGCCCCTTTCTCAATTGCCCTCGCGTGGCAATGAACTCGCCGAGCATGACCGAAAAATAGGCTGCCATCACCGAAAGGAGCATCGTCACGGTGGTCGAAACCTCCGGCGGGGTGAAACCGCCCGCGATGCCGCCGAAGACCAAAAGCAGGGTCAGCGCGGCCACATTTCCGGCCAACATCAGCAAAAAAACCAGCCATTTAAAGCGGCTTTCGGCCATGCCGACCGGTTTTGGCACGGCGGTTTTTGTGCCTTCGGGCGAGCTGTCGGGCCCGTTTTCGACCAGTTCGAGTACGGTCGCACGGAGGCGGTTCCGGGTCAGGGCGAGGTCGTCGTTGGAGGTGCCGCCGAGGCGTTTTTCGCGCTTCCATTCTTCGAGGCGGCCCGAAATTATAATGGCTTCGCTGCGCCGGTCTTCTAGGCCGGGGCGGTCTGTTTCGGTCAAGATGTTTGCGACCGCCGCTTCGAGCTCATCCTCGGCGATTAGGCTGCGGAGTTCTGATTTTCCCATATTTTTCGATGTTTTTATCCCAAAAAAAACGGTTCATGGCCGCGAAAGCACGGATTTCATCTCGAACATCAGCCGCTCGCCGTACTTTTTGAGCATGGCTTTTTTGTCGCTTTCGAGGTCGAGGTCGTGCCAGCCGCCCTCGCGCGGACGGATCACCCCGGAGGCGTAGGCCGCATCCACATTGACCTTCAACCGGAACTCGCCGGTCTCAAAATTGAGTGTTTCGTAGCTGATTTTCACCCGCATCCTTTCCCGTTTGATGCAGGTCCGGCATTGGCAGATGAACTGGCAGAGCCAACTTTCGTCCTCCTCGGAAAGCACTTCCTGGCGCAGCTCGTCCACGTCGAAAACGAGGTCTTCCCCGTCGCCTGTGAACTGGATATGCGACCATCCGCCGTCAGGTTGAGGTTTTGAAAAGCGCGGCACGGCCCAATTTTCCAGTTTCTTGAAAACCGCCGATTTGCCCATCGTATTTTTAAAATCAACCTGCGCCGCCGGGGCCAGTCCGGGCAGGTCGGACGGTTTTATTTTGACCTCAAAATCCTGGCTCTTGCACTCCATCGGGCGGAGCTGAAAAACGGGCCGGCCCTCCTTCGGCAGGACGCGGGCCTCCCAACATTTTGCCGAAGCGGTCCGATAACTGTCGCGCAAATAGAGCCGCGATTGGTCAGCCGAGACGGCAAAATACCAGCCCATCTTTTCAAAAAGGACCGTTTCTAGGGCTTCACCGTCCATTTTTTGGGCAAAATCTGCACGGAGCTGCGCCCAGATGGCCCGCACCGAATCCACATCCTCCGTTTGGAAACCGAGGAAAAGGACGAGTGCCGTATCGCCCTGCAAACCAACCTCTTGCACCCGGAGCGCGCTGCCGAGGCCGCAGCCATCGAGCCAAAGTTGGTAGGTGTCGGCTGTTTTTTCAAAAAAAGGAAGGTCGGCGGCGAGGTTTTCGGGGGATTGGGCGGTGGCGAAGGTGGCCAAAAAGAGGAGTGGAAGGAGTGTTTTGTGCATCAGTGGCGGGTGTTTTTGCAGGACAAACATAGTCTTTCCCATTTGGGAGAACGAAACCAATATCCTTCTTTTTGAATTTGTTGCCCATCGGGCAGCCCGCAAAAGCGTCAACCGCGTCCTCCGCGGCGGGTCGTGGAACAACAACCCGCAGAACTGCCGGGTGGCCAACCGCAACAACGACGCCCCCGCCAACCGCAACAACAACACCGGTTTCCGTTTTGCCAATACAGGGTTTTGCGCCCAGTTGCCGGCCTTTTCATGGAAGGGCCGGGCGTGGCCGAATCTGTCCAGTGGGCTGTCCAGCTCCCGACTTCGTTGGGACGAATATTTTTTTCACCGGCCCGGTCGGTAGTTTTCCCCCAAAAGGAGGGCGAAGGCCGGGCCATTTTTTTCCAAAAAAATATGCCCATCCGCATTTTCACCATCCCGTTCAGCGAGGAAAGCCAGACTTTCCACGACGACCTCGTGGCCCAGTTCTGCCTCAACAAGCGCATCCACCGCATCGAAACGCGCTTTTTTACCCGCAACCACCAGCCATTTTGGACGGTCGCCGTCCATTATGGGGTCATTTTGGAGGACGAGCGAAAACAGGCCGAGACCCGCTCAAAGGACACCGAGTTTGGCCTCGACGAACAACAAAAGGTGCTTTACCTCCGCCTCAAACAATGGCGGCGCGAGGAGGCCGAAAAACTGGGCCTGCCCGTCTATCTCCTCTCGACGAATGCCCAATTGGCCCAGATGATATTGGCCAAAACGACCTCGCTCGAAAGCCTCAAGCTCGTCAAGGGCTTTGGCAAATCGCGCATCGAAAAGTACGGCGCGGCACTCATTTCTTTCATCCAAGCCTTTTATTCAGGAACATGAAACAGGCCTTCCCGCTCTTCGACCTCTGGTTCAAAACGACCGATTGGGTGCTCGACAAATGCGACCGGATGCCCAAGAACACCCGCTCGACCGTCGCCAACCGCATAGCAAACCTCGCCCTCGATACCCTCGAGCTGCTCACCGAGGCCGCTTTTTCAAAACAGAAAATCGGCATTTTGACCAAAATCAACCTCAACCTCGAAAAGCTCCGCCTGCTTTTTCGCCTCTGCCATGAACGGAGGTACATCAGCCAGGCCCAGTACGAATTTGTCCAAACCGAAATCAACAGCGCCGGCAAACAGGTCGGCGGCTGGCTCAAATCATGCAAAGAGTAGCCAACCTTTTTCCCGAAATGTGCAGCTTTGGCAACCTCCTTTTGGCCTATCGGAAGACGCGGGCCGGCAGCCGAAAGACTGCCGGGGCCGCCGAGTTCGCTTTTTTCCGCGAACGGGAACTGCTCCGCATCCGCGACGAACTGCTCGACGGCTCGTGGCAACCGGGGCCGTTCCATTTTTTCGGCATCACCGACCCGAAGCCGCGCACCATCGCCGTCGCCCCTTTCCGCGACCGCGTGATGCACCACGCCATCGTCAATGTGCTCGAACCGGTCTGGGAACGGCGGTTCATCGCCGATTCATTTGCCACCCGCAAGGGCAAGGGCGTTCATGCCGCCGTTGCCCGGGCGCAGGTTTTTTTGCGCGAAAACGACTGGTTTTTGAAAACGGACGTCGAAAAATTCTTCGATTCCGTCAATCACGACATCATGCTCGATGCGGTCGGGCGGGTCGTGAAAGACCGGAAACTGCTCGATGTTGCCGAAAAAATCGTCCGCCACGGCGGCGAAAACGGCCTCGGCCTGCCCATCGGCAACCGGACCAGCCAGTTTTTTGCCAATGTCTACCTCCACCCGTTCGACCTTTTTGTGAAACAAACCCTCCGGCCCGGCGGCTACGTCCGCTACATGGACGATTTTGTCCTTTTTCACGACGACAAGGCCGCCCTCAAAACGATGAAGGCCGAGGCCGAACAGTATCTCCGCGAACGCCTCGGCCTCGTACTCAAGCCCTCCGCGACCTTTTTCAACTCGCCGCAAAACGGGCTTTCCTTTCTCGGCACCCGCATCTTCCCCGGCATCATCCGGCTGCGCAACGAAAACCTGCGGCGCATCACCCGCCGCATGGCCGTCAAGGAAAAATACTATGCCGAGGGCATGCTCGACGAGCAACGCTTTTTGGAGAGCATGAACTCCTATTGGGCCCTGCTCTCGTACTACCCGCTGCCGGGGCTGCGCAATTCGTTGCTCGGTTTCCGGTAACGCTGAGCCGCCCTTTTTCGGATATATACTGACCATGAATTCGGATATATCCATCGACTGGCGACACATAAGCACTCCGTGTCTATATATCCACCATATATGTGGCGTTGTTGCCGCCCATATATGTGGATGCAGAAACGGGCATAAAAAACGGGCTGCACCTGTGCGGCGCAGCCCGTTTATTGCCCTATTTTGATAAAGGGATAAAGGGTAAAAATGCTAAACCCTAATTGGTCCTGGCAAAACGGAAACCGGTGACGCTGCTGCGGAAGGCGGGGGCGACGCTGTCGCGGTAGGCCACCCGGCAGCTCTGCGGGTTGCTGAACCACGACCCGCCGCGGAGGACGCGGTCGACGCCGGTACTGGGGCCGGATGGGTCTTTTTGGGAAGACGACGGATAATCGCCTTTCCAGTCGCTGCACCATTCCCAGACATTGCCGGTCATGTCGTGGAGGCCAAAATCGTTGGCATCGAAAGAGCCGACGGGGGCAGTGGACCAATAGCCATCATTGTACCCATCAAACTTTGTTTCCCATTGACTGCCGGTCGGGGACTTGCTTTCATCGGCCACGTTGCCGCCCTTTTTGCCGTTTGGGTCGCCGTTGCCCCAGCTATATTTTGTGTGGCGGGAACCGTTCCCAGCGGCGTATTCCCACTCGGCCTCTGTCGGCAGACGGTAGGTTTTGCCCATTTTTTTGGAAAGCCATGCACAATAGGCGGTCGCGTCGTTCCAACTGACGTTGATGACGGGATGGTTGTCCTGTGCATTTTTTCCTTCGGGGTCGTGGCGCCAGTTGCGCCCGGCGATTTCATTCCATGCGGTGCCATCGTAGCCCCAGCTCTTTCCCTCTTTTTCGGCATCCGTCCGATAGCCATCATCGTCAATAAAAGCCCGGAACTCGGCAACGGTGACCTCATATTTCCCCAAATAGAAATCCGAGACCGTCACCGAATGGACTGGTTTTTCATCGCCTCCGCCGTCGTCGCTGCCCATTTTGAAAGTGCCGCCGGGTATTTTGACCATGCCGTCGGTCCTTCTTTCCTCCACGACCGGGGGCGGTTCGGCGGCTTTCAGGCAGCCGTTGTTGGCCGCCGTGCCTTTTTCATACGGGCAGTCATCGAACCGGTCGGCGATGCCGTCCAAATCGGAGTCGGGGCAACCTTTGGTGGCGGCTGGGCCGCGCTCGGTGGGGCATTTGTCGGTGCCGTCGGGGATGCCGTCCTCATCGTAGTCGTCGTTCGTTTTTGGGGCCGTGACGACGGGCGTTTTCGCGCTGCCGGATTTTGGTTGATAGACAAAGACAAAATTGCCGTTCGCCTCATACCCCTCGAACACGCCGGACTGTGGCCGGACGCTCATATCGATGGGCCAAAAGTCCTCGATTTCGTTGGGCCGGAGGATGCCGTCGCCGCCGCCGAGCTTCCCGAAGGCCTGCCGGAACCATTTCGTGAAATCGGAGGGGTGCTTCGTGCGGAACTTGCCGCCGGAGGTCATCAGCACCCGGCTCTGCCCGCGGAGGAGGTCGTGGACGTACTGGTTGAATTTTTCATCGGTATTGACGGTGGGGGTCGCCCAATCCTCGTCTTTCAATGCGATGAGCGGGTCGATGGTGCCGCTGAAACAGGCATCGATGGCCAAAAAAATATGGCGGCAACCGATCTTGTTGACGTGCCGGGGCATTGTGAGGAGCGAGTACCAACGCCGCTCGGCAGCCGCTGTTTTGGAGGATTTGCCGTCGCGGGGGATGAAAAAGCCCTCGCCCTCGTCCTCCGAAAACTGCCCGTGGCCGGAAAAATAGATGAACAACTGGTCGTCATCGTTGAATTTTCGACTGCGGTATTCTTGCAATTTGTCCAAAATATCCTGATAGGACGGGTTGGTGACGACCTCAGCCGGTTGAAAACCATAAAGGTCTTGGAGGTCCCGGCCCATCGCGCGGCATTCATCGGTGAGGCCGGGCAGGGATTTCCAGCTGTTGGGGCTGTCGTAATTTTCGACCGCGAAAAAGAGGGCATAATCCTTCCCGCCGGGCCTTTTTTGATGAAGGCCGGAGGCTTTTTCAACAAAAACAGGATCGGGCCCGGCGGCCAAATTGGGCAGCAAAAAGAGGAGAAAAAGGGGGAGGCGTGTCATTTTTGGTAGATTTAGTATGGCAAAAATAACACGGGGCCGGGAATTTTTGGCCATCGAGTTTTAAGCCGTGAACAACTTTTTTAACACATAGATTCATAGAAACTTCACATAGTCAAGATAGCTTTTGGCTGTTCAAAATCTATGATTTCTATGTGAAATCCCTATCTTACTATGTGTTAAAAAAGTTGTTCACGGTTTAAAAGCCATCGAGTTTGCCAGCCCAAAACCCGAAACCCGAAACTCATTTTAACTTCGCCGAAAACTGAACGGACGATGTTTATTTTTCATTTTTTCCGCCCGGCTTGCCATTTGGCGATGCGGCCATTTTACCGTCGGGTTTTCATCACCAATTTTGACAAAATCCCGCTCGATGCGCCCGTGATTTTGGCCGCCAACCATCCGACGGGTTTTGTGGACCCACTCGTTTTGTCGTCGTATGTCAATAAACAGCTGTGGCACATGACGCGGGGCGACCTTTTCACCAAACCGTGGGCGGGGGCATTGTTGCGGAGCGGCAATATGTTCCCTGTTTTCCGCTTCCGCGAGGGCTTTGAAAACACGCGCCGGAACAACGAGGTCTTTGATTATTGCACCGAAAAATTGGCCGACAACCAGATTTTGGCGATTTATGTCGAAGGAAACAGCGCCCACGAAAAGCGGCTTCGGCCCCTGCAAAAAGGCGCGGCGCGGATTGCGTTTGCCGCTTTTGAAACAAACCAGCAAAAAAACCTGCAGATCATCCCCATCGGCGCGAACTATACCTATGCCGACGAGCCGCGCTCGGAGATAATGTACGAAGCGGGCGCGCCCATTTTTGTGGCCGATTTTTTTGAAAAATACCAATCAAATCCCGCCGCGGCGACGAACGAATTGACCGCCGCCATCGAAGCGCGGCTGCGCGAACTCGTAATAATTGTCGATAAACCAGCCGATGATGCGCTCGTCGAACAGCTCCACCAACTTTACCGAAACCCAGTTGACCAAGCCTTTGCGGTTCATTTTTCAAAAAACAACCGTCGGCTGCACGATGAAAAAGCCATTGCCGACCATGTGAACCAACTTTCAGGGGACGAAATAACGGGGCTCGCCAGCCAAGCTGATGCCTATTTTTCAGCATTGGAAAATGCGGGCGCGACCGATTTTGGCCTCGTCCAACCGGATTGGGCATCGGGGGCCTGGACAGTTTTGGGCATCGTCGGTTTTTTGCCCGCGCTCGTGGGGAAAATGCTCGTTTGGCCGCCCGCCGCGCTTGCCCGTTGGTTCATGAAAAAAAAAGCAAGAAAGGCCGAGTTCCGCTCTTCCATTGAAATGGGCGTTGGCATCGTTGGTTATTGGGTCATTTGGTTTCCGGCCATTTTCATGGTTGCTTTTTGCACGAAAAACCCGGTTTTCATCGCGATAGCGTTGTTGATACCGCTTTGGGGATACCTTTCGATGCTCTTTTTTGAAATCATGGACTTCCGAGAACAGGCGCGGGCCGCACAAAATTTGCCCGAAAATGAGCACAAAAATTTGCTCGAAATGCGCGAAAAACTGACCACTGCCGCCTTTTCAACCGTCGCGCTCCGCCTCCATCAATGAGGTGTTTTGCTCAAATTCATCGGCCAGTTCGACCAGTTCGCGAGGCAAAAGTTTGGTGTTTTTTGCGCCAAGCTGCCTGATTTTTTCCGCCCGACCGATGAGGGTGTCGCCGGGTCGTTTCGAGTCGGTCAGTTTGTTCATGGCCTCGTCGAAACTTTGCCGCGCCGAGTCCATCCGCTGGCCGACGAGCCGCAAATCGTCCACAAAAGCGACGAACTTATCGTACAAAAGCCCGCTTTGGCGGGCGATTTCCTGCACCGAGCGCGTCTGTTTTTCCTGTTTCCAAAGATGGCCGACCGTCCGCATGGTTGCCATGAGGGTCGAAGTGGTGACCAAAACGACGTTTTTTTCCATAGCATCCGTAAAAAGCCGGGGGTCGTGCTCGTTCGCCAACGCGAGCGCGGAATCGAGGGGCACGAACAAAAGAAGGTAATCGGGCGAGTTTATTTGATAGAGCGATTGGTAGTTTTTGCCGCTCAACCCGCTCACATGACTGCGCAAACTCTCGATATGCGACTTGATATGGCCCGGTTTTCGACCCTCATCCGCCTCGTTCGCCCATCTTTCGAAGGCCGTGAGCGAGACTTTTGCATCGATGATCAGTTGGCGGTCGCCGGGCAGTTGAATGATGATATCGGGGCGTTTTTGCCGCCCGTTTTCATCAAAAAGGTTGGATTGTGTGGTAAAATGCACGCCTTTTGCCAGCCCTGACTTTTCCAAAATCAGTTCGAGCTGAAATTCGCCCCAGTCGCCCTGCACCTTTGATTGGCCTTTTAGCGCGGACGCCAAATTGTTTGCGTCCAAACTCAACCGCCCATTGAGTTCGCGGAGGGATTCGATTTCTTTTTTGAGCGAAAAACGCTCGCGGGTCTCCTCCAAAAACTGGTGGCCGAGTTTCGCCTCAAAATCGTGGATCCGTTCGCGCAGCGGGTTCAGCAAATTAGTCAATTGCAACTGGTTCTGGGCGGAAAACTGTTGGCTTTTTTCCTCAAAAATCCGGTTGGAGAGGTTCTCGAATTCGGTCTTGAATCGCCCGTTCAGCGCGTTCATCTCTGCTTTTTGATCGAGCAGCCGGTCTTCCAAATGCTTCACGGTCTCGTCGCGGGCGGCAACTTGGGCGAGCGCCTCGCGGAGGGCGTTTTCGCGTTCGGTGAGGTCAAATTTCATTGCGTTCAACTGTCCCTGTATGGCCTCGAACGCATCGCGCGAGACCGTTTTTTCTGAATGATCAACCGCCCTCTGCCCCGGTCGGAGGAGCAAAAAAAGGACGGCGATAATCAGCGCGACACCTATTATAATAAGGAGTGAAAAATTGTCCATCGGCTGGCATTGTTCAGAAGCCGGGACAAACATACAACAGGTTGTTTATTTATGCAACAATTGCGTTTTAAAAAAATGTTTTAAAAAAATAAAATAAATTTTGTGAAACAAAAAACACAAGCAACCTTTGCTTCAACAAAATGCGCAGGTTTTTTTGGACCAAAAAATTGTGGGGATGTGCACTCAATCCACAACCACTTTTTGGGTCGAAATGACCAGCCCGTTCACCGAAACAGCAACTAAATAAACGGCACCGTACAATGTCCGAACATCCAAATACCCAATCGTGCTGCCCGCCTCGATTTGGGCGGTTTGTACCAGTTTCCCGGAAAGGTCAAACATCCGAACGTCCAATTTTTCGCGAAGCAGACCACTCGCCTGCACCGCAAAAAAATCGCCCGTAGGGTTGGGAAAAACGATGACCTCTGTTTTTTGGGCATTGGTTTCAAATGTGGCCACAGATGGAACATAAGTAGTCGTTGGCTCGCCGATGTTCTGCACTTTTGATGCATTTTTTACCCCATAGAAAGTCGGCCCGACGGCATATGGATAGGCTGAGTTCCAGTTCGCATCCACGGTGCAGAAATAGGCATAGATGCCGTTCGGATACTCAGGCGTAACGCAAAAACGCCCGTTGTGCTCGTCCAAAAAGTCGGGCGTCGCCGCCGAAGTTGTGTTGTATTGATAGTCCTCGCGGTACATCCCGAGCGGAAAATTCGTCCCGACCGCAGGCCCGTCGGTCACGTCCGAACCGTCGGCATAGTGCGTCCTGACCGTGATGTTGCGCAACGAAAAGCTCGAATTCATACGAACGATACCGCCCGTTCCGTCCACATTTTTAAAGCCATACGCCCCATAAATCGGGAAACCATCGTAGGCAAATCCGATGAGCGGCGAGTGCTTCGTCTCGTCGATTGCGTACAAACCATCGGCTGGATAGAGGTCGCAAACATTGGAAATGACCATTTTATCGAGGTTGAAGGCCGACGGGTTTTGGTGGTGGTGGTAATTGCCCATCGCCGGGTGTGCCTTCGCGCAATCGAACCCGCCGCGCTCGGCGACGATGGCATCGCGGTTCCAGACGCCGTTGCCGTGGCCACGGCCGCGCTGCTCGCTATCGTGCGACTC
>JANOQP010000218.1:0-2754 GCA_031414895.1 Saprospirales bacterium | reverse complement strand
CATTGATACCGACAGTTCGCGCCCGGCGCATCCAATGGGTGCCTTTTTCGGAAATTAGGGGGCTTTCAATCTTAAAACCTGGATTCATGATTGGACCCAGATCAACGGCAAACTGCTCCCTCAAACATAAAACAACCTCTGGGACTGTCATTTTGACCGCTTCCGCAGGCATCATGCCGGGTGGAAACGAACGTTTATTCGTTGTTATATTTTTTTTCACTTTTCAAATTTTGCAACAATATTGACAATACTAAAATTTTCGGCAGGTTTTCAGCATCTCTTCGGTATAAAAAAATCCCTAAATCCAAAACTACCGTTAAATTAGCCGCACGGGATTTGCAATTTCAAATTAACATTCGTGATTGCAATACTATTGCCTTTAATCTTTTTCAATCCAATTTGAAAACAAAATAATCAATCGTGACGTACAAGATTAAACTCAAAAATGCGGACGAGAACGTCCTGCTCGATAGCCCATCTTTTGAATGGCTGTCCACGGACCCCTGGTACCTGAAAGTCGATTTTTTGAACAACCTTCGGAAGCACAGCAGCGGTTGCGCGGTCTTCCAGAAGACTTGGAAAAAGGCCGACGGCGATTTCAAGACCGAGACCATCTACCTGCACAAACTGCTGGCCGAGAAATTCCTTGCCGACACAAAATCGGCACAAAATCGGCTTGTCGGCGCAAAAAACGGCGACAAATTGGATTGCCGTATCGAAAACCTTGCCTATCGGAGCCGCGCTATTGCCAGCCGACAGCGAAAATCGAGCAGCCGGACGGGTTACACGGGTGTTTATAAGGAGCACAACCGGTTTCGGGCCGTCATTTCTGTTGCCGGGAAAAGCATGCACTTGGGGATGTTCGATACCGCCGAAGAGGCCGCCGCAGCTTATAAGAAGGTGTCGCGGGAGAATTTTGGCGCGGATGGAAAGATCAACAAGGTCCGGTGACCCAACCCAAAGGTCGAAAACAAACAGGCCCCCGAACTTCGCGAAGAGGTTCGGGGGCCGTTTTTTTTATCCCATTTTCAATCTACCAGGACCAGAGGTCATTTTCAAAATTAAAGATCTCGGCATTGATTTTTTGCCCTTCGAGCAATTGGTCGCGGCCGGTCGCATACTCCTCGATCTTTCGGTCGGCCACGTTCGACTCTTTATATATGGTCGCGGCGAAAAGGCGCATCTCAAAAACGTCCTCCCAGCTCATCGGCGAGGCATCGTTGGCGGGGTTGAAGACTTGATGGCGCGCCAAACTTTCACGGGCCGACGGATAATGGAGCCAAAAAAGCGGCTTTTCATATTTGAAATCGCCCGTGTTTTTGTCAAAAACCGAAATCAGCGGGGCGATGCCGAGGATGCGGCACTTCAATTGGCCGATGTTCTTGTCGAAATACCAGACCTCTTTGATGCGAAAACGCTGCACGTCCGTTTCGTCGATCAAGCTCGAGACAACTTGGACGGTTTCCATCCCGGTCTCGATGTCGAAAATCGAAACGGAATCGGTCGAGTACAAAATAGAACTGACCTGTTCGGCACTCAATTCCTTCGTAAAACGGTCGTCCTCCACAGAATAGGCGGTCAAATTTCCCTTTTCGATACCATCTTTGAGGATCTTGAAAAATGGATTTTTGGCATCCGCGAACGGGTGGTTGAGCTTTTCGCGCACGTCGATTATGCGCCAAAGCCGTTTTTCCCACATGATATCAGCCTCGCGAACGGGCTGATAGGGCAGCACGCGGTGATCGGCGAGGCTCGTGCGGGAAGTGAAATCGTCGAGCGGCACCTTGCCCGATTCGGTCTGGGCGGCGAGGAAGTTCGCGCCAGCGAGGAGGCAGCCAAGGAGGGCGGCCCGGAAAAATTGTTGGAACATAATACCCGTGTTTAAAGAAGTGATTAGAAAACTTTTGGATTGTCAAGACCCGTTCAGCGAGCGGGCTTTTTCGGCCAAAAGCCAGTAAAAAATAGAATGGCGCAAGAACCTCGCGTTAATGAAATTTATTACAAATCATGTATTCTTTTAACAAAAAACCAATCAAACAGCTCAAAAGGCGGGCTTTGGATGGTCTTTGCATGGGTTTGCAATTGATTAACCCGAATGCGTTTTGCGGGGAAAAATGGGCATCTACTTTTGTCCCATCATTCTGGTTTAAACAAATTTTCAACTAATAAAACTCGTTCTGAAATGAAACAACTTCTCACCGTTATCGCCTTTTTGGCAGTCGCTACTTTCGCAAGCGCACAAGCAGTTTGCACGTTTGATGTCTCCACCGTTGATTACGGTATGATCGAAAAGGGTTCGGACCGTATCCGCAAGTTCCCGTTCAAGAACACCGGCAACGAGCCGCTCATCATCAAAAACGCAAAAGGATCGTGCGGGTGCACCGTCCCGACCTATCCGAAAGAGCCAGTGATGCCCGGCGAAACCGGTGTCATCGAAGTGAACTACGACACCCAGCGCGTCGGCCCGTTCACCAAGACCATCACATTGACCACCAATGAGGCCGTTGATACGAAGACCCTCACCATCAAAGGCGAAGTGAAACCATCAGCCGTTGAGGAATCTGTCCCGGCCGCTGTCCCAGCTGGGATGATAAAAGGCTAAATTTTGAACGGTTTCGGCCGTTTAAAGGAATAAAAAAAGCCCCGGTCGTGAGACAGGGGCTTTTTTTTACGGAATTATCTACCAATTGGGAGGATGCCCGTCAGAAAAGGGCGGCCACAAGGGCCGCCCCTACGTTTTCCAGGCATATTGTA
>JANOQP010000217.1:0-2480 GCA_031414895.1 Saprospirales bacterium | reverse complement strand
CTCCGGCCAAAAGTTCGGTCGGAGCGGCCACGAGGAGGTCTATCGAATCGGCGCAGCCTTTTTCATCTTTCATATAAATATGATAGTTGGCTGTCGAACCGGGCGGCTGGCTGATGGTTTCGGTGACGGCGGGCGGCGTGTCGTAAAAATTGAAGGTGTTCGGCGGCAAATTGACCCGTCCAAGATAGCCGCTCGGTGTCGGGACCCCGCCGGTGACGTTTATCAGGAGCGATTGTTGGCCGGGTTCGCAAACGATTTGCGGCAGGGCGGTCACGACGATTTCCGTAAAACCTTTTGCATTGGTAAAATTGGCGACCGTGCAGCCCGCATCGTCGGTGACGGTCAAGGTATAATCGTTTCCGGGCCCGTTATCGTAGGGTGGGGCATCGCTGATGTTTGGGCCCGTTGAAAAGGGTGACCCGTTTTTGTTCCAAGAATAGCCATAGACCCCCGTTCCGCCCGTCGGGTGCGAAATGAAATTGGCCATATCGCCAAAACAATATCCGCCATCGTTCGGCGTGCCGCTGTTGTCCACCCGCTCGATCGTGAGGCCCTGTTGCGCATTCGCCATCACAATGACGGTCAGCAAGCCAGTGCAGCCGTTCGCGTCGGTGATGGTATTTGTCAGCGAAACATTCACGGGGCTGCCCGTCGGGTTCGTCCATGTGGAGTTTGTGAACGACGTATTTGCATCAATAAAGGACACATGGCCCGTCGGCGAAGTGGTGAATTGATAGGAAAAAGGCGGCGTCCCTGTCCCTGTTTGGTTGGCGGCGAGGACGACTTCCGAGCCGTGACAAATTTTGTTGTCGTTGAAATTCCCGGAATTGTCGAAGACGGAAATGGAGGCGATGCCCGGCGCAGGAAAGGCCGTAACGGTCACGGTCGCTGAGTTTGAACAACCTGGCGTGGTCGTCACCGTGACGCTGTAACTTCCGTCAGATGAGACAGTTATGCTCGGCGTGGTCGCATCATTTGACCAGATGAAAGCGGTCGCGCCCTCCGACTCGGCCTCCAAAACGACCGAGCCGTTGGGGCAAAAACCGGGATTTTCGGGCAAGATGGTGACGATAGGCGGGGTGCATTGCGAAAAACCGTTTTTGGGCAAAAAAAGCGTCCCGAAAAACAGCAAAAGCACAGGGGGGAGGGATTTGTTTTTCATAAAAAGGAGGGTTTTGGATAAAGAAGAAAGGTTTTTTGGGATCAATAAAGGAGATGCCCGACAGGCCAAAAAGGCCGGACTGGATAGCTTTTTTCCGAGGTCAAGAAAGAGAAAAAGTGGATTTTACGGAAAGATTAGGGAGCGGCCAACAAGGGTTTTCGCCAGTTGAAGCGGTGCTTGATAGGAGCAGAAATTACGGCACTTTATGTTTTCCGACCATAAAGATAGAAAACCTGACATTTTACAAAGGAACTGGATAAAAAATACCCAATTTTAATGACCCCAAAAAAAGCCCCGAAGGGGCGCAATCTGCGAGAATAGGGCATCGCCCTATCTCACAAAAGGTCTTTCCGTGATTTCACATAGACCCGCCACCGCTCCAAGACCGCCGTGATATCCGCTGGCAGCTCACTTTCAAAACGCATCATTTCGCCCGTGCGCGGGTGCTTGAAGCCCAAGACTTTCGCATGTAGCGCCTGCCGGGGCAAGGTTTGAAACTGGTTTTCCACAAAACTTTTGTATTTTGAAAAGATCGTGCCGCGCAAAACCACGTTGCCGCCGTATCTCTTATCGCCAAAAAGCGTGTGCCCGAGGTATTTCATGTGGACGCGAATCTGGTGTGTCCGCCCCGTTTCCAACCTGCACTCGACGAGCGAAACGTAATAGAGCCGCTCCAAAACCTTATAATGGGTGACTGCGTGCTTGCCCTCATCGCCTTCCGGGAAGACCATGAAAAGGCGGCGGTCGTTCGGGTTTCGGCCAATATTTCCGGTAATCGTGCCTTCTTCGAGTTCCGGGTCGCCCCAAACGAGGGCCACATATTTCCGCTCAATCGTGTGGTAAAAAAACTGGTTGGCGAGGTGCGCCATCGAAAACTCGTTCTTCGCGACGACCATCAAGCCCGTCGTGTCCTTGTCGATCCGGTGGACGATTCCGGCCCGCGATTCATCATTGCCGGGCATGGTTGGCGGCGGTGAATTTTTGAGGTGCCACGCGACGGCGTTCACAAGTGTGCCGTTCGGGATGCCAACACCGGGGTGGACGGCGAAATTGGACGGCTTGTTGATCACCATCACATCATCGTCTTCATAAACGATATTTAGCGGGATGTCCTGCGGTAAAACCGAGTATTCGCCCTCAAAAGATTTTGGAAAAATGACCGAGATTTCGTCGCCCGGCCTAATTTTATAATTTGCCTTAACTGGTTGATTATCAACGAGTACGGAGCCAAAACGGATGGCATTTTGAATTTTGTTGCGTGTAATTTTTGCCAATCGGTCGGTCAAAAATTTGTCGATCCTCACAGGCGATTGCCCCC
>JANOQP010000216.1:0-8104 GCA_031414895.1 Saprospirales bacterium | reverse complement strand
CCGTCGTGGGGTCGGCACAGCCGACATAATATGCGACACGAGGCTAAGCCTCGCGCCAGCCTCGCGCCAGCCTCGCGCCAGCCTCGCGCCAGCCTCGCGCCAGCCTCGCGCCAGCCTCGCGCCAGCCTCGCGCCAGCCTTGAACTACAAAACCGCACTTTGCAAAAAAGTCAGCACCCCCCGGTCGGCATCGAGTTCGGCGGGGATGCCGACGGGCAGCGTGCATTGGTCGCTCACATGGCCGAACGGCAGTCCGTAAATGACCGGGATGCCGAGGTTGCCGAGGCGGTCGCGGAGCATTTCGCGGAGGGTGAGCGAGTCGTCCTTTTCGTTTTTTTCGCAGCCTTTAAAGATGCCGATGGCGATCCCTGCTGCCTTTCCGAGGTTCGATGCGTCGATCAATTGGGTGAGCATCCGGTCGCAGCGATAGGGTTTTTCGTCGATTTCCTCCATAAAAACCAGTTTATTGGTGAAATCAGGTGCCCATTCAGTCCCGGCGAGCGCGGCAAGCAAGCAGAGGTTGCCGCCGATGAGGTTTCCCTGCGCGACACCTTTTCTGATTATTTCGGGCTGAAAAACAGGATCGGGCATCGGCGCAGTCGGGTCGGGGAGGCCGATCTGGAAGCGCGGTGTCGGCTCAAAAAGGACCCGCCGCATCGCATCGAGCGTGAACTCCGTAAAATCGGACGCGCCGACCGGGCCGTGAAAGGTGACCAGCCCCGTTTTTTTCGCAATCGCGCAATGAAGGGCCGTGATATCCGAATAGCCGATGAACGGTTTTGGGTTGCGCCGGATCATCTTGAAATCGATCTGGTCGAGCAGCCGGGTCGTTCCGTAGCCGCCGCGTGCGCACCAAATGGCATCGATTTCCGGATCGGCAAAGGCGCGATGGAGGTCGCCGAGCCGCTGTTCGTCGGTGCCGGCGAGGTAGCCGAGGCGGTCGCGGAGGTGTGTCCCGGGGCGAAGGTTGAAGCCGAGGCTGGTCAGGTTGGCCATTGTTTTGAGGATCTTTTCCTCGCTCACGGGGCTTGCCGGGGCGATCACGGCGACGCGCATCCCGGTTTTCAGGCGGGCAGGTTTCATGGTCCGTGGCGATTTTTTTTTGGAAAAAACGGCCGGGGCAATTGCCGCCGCGCCGAGGCCATTGATGATTTTTTGGGTAAAATCGCGTCGCTGCATTTTTTTTGAGCAAATGAAAAGTAATGGCAAAAGTGAAAAGGCAAAGGGCAAAAGTGCGCCCAAATGATTGTTCAAACTACATTTGACCGCCCCATTTGCCCAAATTTTTGACTTATACCATTTGAACCAAAGATGTTCGATTTCAAAAAAGACCACATTTTGGAAGATGAGGAGGTGATGCTCCGGCCGCTTTTGTTGGCCGATTTTGAGCATATCCGCCATTTTTCCATCGACGAACCAGGCATTTGGAAGTATTCGTTCGTTTTGGTGAACGACCCCGCGACCCTGCGGAAATATGTCGAAACCGCAGTCGATGCCCGGCTGGCGGAAAAGCAATTTGCCTTCATTGTTTTCAACAAAAAACAGTCGAAATACGCCGGCTCGACCCGCCTTTACGACTTTGATTTGATCAACGGCGCGGCATCGATCGGCTACACTTGGTATGGCCGCGACTTTCAGGGGACTGGCCTGAACAAGCATTGCAAGTTCCTTTTGCTCCAATTTTGCTTTGAAAATTTGGGCCTCGCCCGCGTCGAATTTCGCGCCGACCACAACAACCAACGGAGCATCGCGGCCATGAAAAGCATTGGCTGCACGGCGGAAGGTGTCTTGCGCGAGAACCTATTGTTGCCCGACGGCAGCCGCCGGAGCAGTATCGTTTTGAGCATCCTGCGCGATGAATGGTTTGCGACGGTGAAAGAAAATTTGTGGATGAAACTGTGATTTTAGATCAATTGATTCATGCAAATCGTGGCTAAAAAACTTGCCAAAAAATGAAAAAAATCACCACCGCCCTCGCCCTTTTCCTCCTTTTTTCAAACTGCGAAAAAGGCTTCGAGGACATCAACAAAAACCCGTACAGCCCCACCGAGACCTCGATGGAGGCCCTGTTCAACAAGACCATCGAGTCGCTGAAACTGGGCTGGAACGAGCAGTTTTATGTCCACAACGAAAAGCTTTACGAGGCCACCCAGCTCGGTGCGCTGACCTCGCGGGCATGGCTCAACACGGCCATCGGCATCGATGAAATTTGGAACAATTATTACGGCGCGCTCAAAAATATCCGCGAGATCGAGCGGCGATTTACGGCGTTTGAGGCGGCGGGCGGCTCGGCGGAGGAATTGAAAAACGTCCGCGCGATGCTCAAAACGATCACTGCGTACAAGACTTTTTACATGACCGACCTGTTCGGCGACATTCCGTTTTTCGACGCGGGGCGCGGCATCGAGGACCTGAAATATTTGCGGCCAAAATATGACGCGCAAGAATTGATCTATAAAACCCTGCTCGACGACCTGAAATGGGCCGCCGAAAACATCGAGATCAACCCCGCCGCGACGGCCGCGAACGGCAAAACCCTTTATTCCTTCGGCAATTTTGACGCGCTTTTTAAATCGGACATGAAAAAATGGCAGCGGTTCGCCAATTCGCTCCGCCTGCGCCATGCGATACGTATGGCCGAAAAAGACCCCGCCGCTGCCGGGCCGATCATCGCCGATATTTTGGCGAACAACCTGCCCATCCTCAAAAAAGGCGAGGACATTTTGCTCCGCCCGCGCCAGCTCGATTGGGTGAAGGAAAGCACCCACTGGAGCTTCGACGAGCACAAGAACCTCCGGATGGGCTCAACAATTTGGGCGCAACTTTCACCCCAAAATATGGCCGACGGTTCGGGCATCATCGACCCGCGCGCGCATATTTTTTTCGAGACCAACAACGCCCAAAAGTGGGCTGATTATCCAAACCTGCCGGGCCCCGTCCCGCCCATTGAGGGCGGTGAGCCATATGACAAGTTTCGCGACGTGAACTTTGATGCAAAAGGGTCGGCGAACCATTTTTCGCCCTTCCAATATTACCTGATCCGCGATGGAAACGACGTTCCGGAATACCTGATGACCGCCGCCGAGCTTTATTTTTTGAAGGCAGAGGCCTATTTTCGGGGCATCGGTGTGGCCGAAAACAAGCCGCAGGCACAGATCGAATATTCAGACGGCATCTCGGCGAGCATCGCTTTTTGGTACTCGGTGGCGGGCGGCACGGCCATTTGGCAGCCTGCGCCGACGGTCTCGCAGGGCGAAATTTTCGGCTATATCAACCACCCGGACATCAACCCTTTCAGCGGAAATTTCACGCTCGAAAAAATCTATAAACAGGCCTGGCTCGACCATTTCCGGCAGCCCTGGGATGCCTTCGCGCTTGTCCGCCGGACTGGAAAAACGCCGCGCGAGGGCGACGCGCTCAATTATTTCCGGGTGACCTATCCGGGCAGCGAGGCCAATTACAATGGTGAAAATTGGTCGGCGCAGGCCGCGAAAATGGGCGGCGACCGGACGGATGTGAAGGTTTGGTGGATGGCAAATTGAGCCATCAATAGGGGAAATCACCTTGATTTTTTAAACGTAAAACCTTTCCCTGTCCAGCCTTTGCTTACCGATGGTCCGCGTTGATCGCCGCCAAAATATCCTGCGACGGGGTCAAATCCTTTTCGGTCAAGCTGTTTAGCGGCTTTTTGACCGTGTTCAAAATCTCGTGCAGTTCCCTGCTTTCGGTGTCGATATAAATAAGGCCGGTCAAAATTTCGCCCTTCGCCCGCGATTCGTGGAGCTGCGCGGCGGCAGATTGGCGGCTCGTCGGGTCCCAACCGGAGGCGAGTTTGTGGAGCTGCATCTTTGAGCCGTCGTGGAGTTCGACGAGTTTTGATTCGCCTTCGGCATATTTAACCGTGATTTCCGACTTTTCAGGTACAAAATCGACCATGGAAAGGGCCTCGACATGGTCGCGGACAAAGTCGTAGCTTTTGGTCGAACCTACATTGTTGTTGAACGTTACGCACGGCGAAACAACATCGATGAACGCAAAACCCTGGTGCGACATGGCCGCCTTGATCAACGGGATGAGCTGCGATTTGTCGCCCGAAAAGCTGCGGGCAACGAAGGCCGCGCCCAGTTCGAGCGAAAGCCCGGCCAAATCAATGCCATCGAACGGATTGACGACCCCGGTTTTGTTGATGCTGCCCGCGTCCGCCGTCGCCGAATCCTGGCCTTTGGTGAGGCCGTAGCAACCGTTGTTCATGACGATATAGGTCATGTTCAAATTGCGGCGAACGGCGTGGACGAACTGCCCCATGCCAATTGAGGCCGTGTCGCCGTCGCCCGAAATGCCGAGATAAAGGAGTTCGCGGTTGGCGAGGTTCGCGCCCGTCGCCACCGACGGCATCCGACCGTGGACGGAGTTGAAACCATGCGAATTGCTCAAGAAATAGGCCGGTGTCTTCGACGAACACCCGATGCCCGACAGCTTTGCGATGCGGTGCGGCTCGACATCCAGCTCAAAACAGGCCTGCACGATGGCCGCACTGATGGAATCGTGGCCGCAGCCCGCGCAAAGGGTGGAAATCACGCCCTCGTAATCGCTTTTGGCATATCCGAGTGCGTTTTTGGGTAGGTCGGGGTGACGGAAGAGTGGTTTTTGATAGCTCATTTTTGAGAGATAAATTTCAAATTTATGTTCGATTTTTTCTGTTGATGGCTTCCTCGCCAACATCTTTTTTTGCCACAAATTACACGAATTTCGCAAATTTTGGATTGCCCGACTCGTGCAATTCATGGCAAGAAAAATTCAATCAACCGGATTGCCCCTCGGCCTTTCGCCATGCACTTTCGTGTAATTCTGGATGAATTCCGTCTCAATTCGCTTGGCCTCCCTTTTTCCTGGGATATCGCGCAGCAAAATCCGGGCAAAAAAGCGCAACCATTTGTCTATCCTGTTCAGGCCGTTCACTTGTTCGCGCATCCGGCTCGAAGTTGCCGATTGGTTGATGGGCTTGCAACTGATGCCGTATTTGAAAACGCCATCATCCGCCCGGTCGACGATTTCATAAAGATGGTGCAGTTCATCATTTTCAAAGGAGTTTTTGTGTGCCATGCTTTATTTTTTCCAGCCTTCGGCATTGCTTTTTGTCTCGTAATTAAAGATGGGCGAATAATCAAACTCCCTTCCCGACTTCAATTTGTAGGCCTCGCCAGCCAGACCGAGCAAATGTTCAAAATCAATTTCGCCCGGCATTTCGGCAGGGTTTTTAAGAACATTTTCATAAAAAGCCTTGCCCTCTGCAATCACGGCACATCGAACGTACAAAAAATCATCGACCGACAAACTGCCATCTTCTTGCTTCTGTTGGTAAAACTTGGCGTGTTGTCGCGTATCCAAACCGTACAATTTTTCGGACAACATATCCTCAAACAGATAAATGGCCGAAACGGGCATTCGTGAAAGCGCGCTTGCAGCGGGTCTCAAAACATCATCGCGCCGCTCCTTTTTCCAGTCGAGCAAATCAATGATGCCCCAAAATTGTGCCTCTGAAAAAAGTCCCTCGCCATGCTTGGTTTCTTCCAGCTTGATTTCGACCTGTGCCGATTTTCCAATCTTGGATTTTAAATCCTTGAAAAACTGGGCGGTCATGTCGCTGATATTGACCCTTATTGTTGTGGTAGCCATGTTTTTGAGTTCAATTTTTTTCTACAAATTGAGCAATCCAAAATTCGTGCAATTCGCGGCAAACTCAATTCACCAAATTCTCCGGCACCAAAACCGGCACGACCACCTTCAAGATCGCGTCCGCCGTTATCGGCATCCCGTCGAAGTTCAGCACTTTGATGAGTTTTTTCGGGTTGATCTCGAGTTCGTTCACCAACAGCGAGCGGAATTGTGCGTCGCGGTTTTGCTCGATGACGAACACTTTTTCGTGGCTTTCGATGAAATTTTCGACCGAATCCGGGAATGGGAACGACAGCACCCGCATCGCATCGAGATCAATACCGTCGGCTTTCAAAATGTCCAAAACTTCGAGCGCGGCGTAGGTTGTCGTCCCGTAAAACACGATGGCGAACGGGCTGCGGTTCTCTTTTTGGTAAAAAACCGGGGCCGGCATATAGCTTTTTGCGGTGTCCCATTTTTTGAGGAGGCGGTTCATGTTGCGGACATACGCGCCGCTGTCCTCGGTGTACCGCGCCATTTCATCGCGCGAACTGCCACGCGTGAAAAACGAGCCTTTCGTCGGGTGCGTCGCGGGGATGGTTCGGTAGGTGATGCCGTCGCCGTCCGAGTCCACATATCGGCCAAATTTTTCGGACGCGGCCTCCAAATCGGCAGCCGAGAGGACTTTTCCGCGTTTGTAGGCGCGGTTTTCATCCCAAACGAGCGGCTCGGAAAGGTGCTCGTTCATCCCCAAATCGAGGTCAATCATGACGATGACCGGGGTTTGGAGCTGTTCGGAAAGGTCAAAAGCCTGCGCCGAAAGCTCAAAACATTCCTTCGGGTCGGCGGGAAAAAGCAGCACCTGTTTCGTGTCGCCGTGCGAGGCATAGGCAGCCAAAAGCACATCCGATTGTTGCGTCCGCGTCGGCATCCCGGTCGATGGCCCCGTCCGTTGGACATCAAAAAGGACGACCGGGATCTCGGCAAAATAGGCCAGCCCCAAAAACTCGTTCATCAGCGAAACGCCCGGGCCGCTCGTCGCTGTGAAGGCCCGCGCACCGTTCCAGCTTGCGCCGAGCACCATGCCGAGGGCGGCCAGTTCGTCCTCCGCTTGCACGATGGCGACGTTCATTTTGCCGGTTTCGGGGTCGATCCGGTACTTTTTGGCGTATTTTGAAAAGGCATCCACGAGCGACGTGGACGGCGTGATGGGGTACCAAGCGGCAACCGTCGCGCCCGCGAAAAGTGCGCCGAGGCCGCAGGCTGTGTTGCCGTCGATCACGATTTTGTCGCCGTTGAGGTTGCGGTTTTCGGCGCGGATGGCGAGTTTTTCGGGGTAATTTGCACGGATATAATCCACGCCGAGTTGCAGCGCGTTGTGGTTCGGCTCGATGAGCTTCGGTTTTTTCACGAACTCGTCGGCAATCACGCCGCGCACCGCGTCCAAATCCATGTCGAGCAAGGCCGCGAGCGCACCGACATAAATGATGTTCTTAAAAAGCTGCCGTTGGCGGGGGTCGCTGTACTCGCGGAGGCAGATTTCCATCATCGGCACACCTATATAATGGATGTCCTCACGGATGAACTCGTGGTGCAAAAACTTCGTGGAATCATACACAAAATAGCCGCCCGGCCTCACCGAGGCAACGTCGCGCACGAGGCTCTGCGGGTTGAGGCAGACCATCATATCGACGCCTTCGCGGCGACCGAGATGGCCTTTTTCGCTCACCCGGACCTCGTACCAAGTTGGCAGGCCCTGAATATTGGACGGGAAAATGTTCTTCGCCGTCATCGGTATGCCCATGCGGAAGAGCGACATGGCGAAAAATTTGTTCGCGCTCGCCGAGCCTGTGCCGTTCACGTTTGCGAAGCGGACGACAAAATCGTTGGTCATTGTTTTGGTTTGCGGCATGGTGGTGCGGCTTTGTATTGGTTGTAAAAAATCCACTGTTCTTATCTTAATTTGAGCACCGTTGGGCCATCAGGCAACCCATTCAAAATGGCTTTTTCAACAAGCGGGGCAAATTTGGACAAAGTTGGATAGGTGTTGTCGAGCGCATCCAAAATAAGGACGGGAATTGGGTATCGCTTAAAATTCTGTTGAAAAGAGATGTTTTTGTCCCCGGTCAACAACATATCAAAGCCCGCAGACAAGATGAGCTGCAACAATTCGCCGTTTTCCTTTCCGTCCCATTTCATTTCTCGAACGGTAAAAACCTCATGAGCCGCAAAATCGCGCTTCAATTTTTTTGGCAGGTTTTCGTCAAGCAGCAATTTCATAGAGCCTGTCCAATTTGGAGGAGGTTAGGGTTTGTCCAAAAAAATGCAACACCGAGACGGCCTGTTCATGCGAAACGGTCGGAAAATCGTCCAAAAATTCTTCTAAAGAAATATTCTTTTCAAGGTGTTGGAACAGGATTTTCACTGGCACCCGTGTGCCTAAAAACACA
>JANOQP010000215.1:0-4769 GCA_031414895.1 Saprospirales bacterium | reverse complement strand
GGGCAAAGGTCTGCGCCGGGCCGGGCAATTGGGGTTATTTGTTTTTAATTTTGGGTGAATTTTTGTCCTTTTGGTCAAAAAAAAACGGCGGGGCATGATGCCTCGCCGTTTTTGGTTGAACGCCTTGGGATGAAAAAGGTCATTGTTTGACCACTTTTTCTGTCCGCAAAAGCTGGCCCTTTTCCAAGATCTGTACAAAATACGTTCCCGGCGAAAGCAGTTTCAGGTCAAACTCCTTTTCAAGAAACAGGGTTTGCTCGATGATTGGTTTTCCAAAAATATCCGTGATGCGGACATCAAATTTGTCCGAATGGGCCACGTTTTTGATTTTTAAAAAATCCCCGGCAGGGTTTGGGTAGATTTCAAAATCACTTCGCAGCGCGGCAATGACAGGGGGTTGAGTTGCAGTAGTGACGTTGCCATTTTGGTCAATGATCAAATAATAGTAATCAGTCCCCAATAAACCAAAGCCAAATACTGGGTCTAAATACCATTTAGCAAAAACCATCATTATCCGGCCATCGGGCAAGGTGTGGTATTCGCTGCCGGACGCTCGATGTTTTGTTCCAAACTTCTTTTGCCAGATCAAGTTGCCCAATGAATCAACCTTGTTTATAGAAATCACGCTATAATAAGTACAAGTATCTTCGACAGCCAAATAGGTAACACCGAAATAGACGAATTGGTCTTCGGTGGTCAAAGTTCGTCCAATAAAATTAGGTGAATACCCATAACCTATATTGACCGGAAAAGTGAACCTTTTTGACTCATTTTGGCGCACAATGACCAATCGGTCGTGCTGGTCACTATAAAGGTTCGTACCATCCCAATAGGCTTTTTCGTGAATAAAACCCAAAAAAACGGTAGAGGAATCTTTACTGATTCCTCCTTTTTTTAAGGTTCCACTCGCATCATTGAGCTCGCTTCCACAGATATAAATCCCAGTTGAGTCCAAATTTTCGTCCAAAAACATTACTCTATTGGTGCTTGATAATACATAACTTTTATCCGGTTGTTGAATCAATGGCCCAGAGCCGTCGTATTTATTTCCCAAAGTTCGGTACTTTTTGATAGTTCCAAGTTTATCAAACTTCACCAATCCAACCTTTGAGCCATAAGAGTCAGCCCCTTTTTTGAAGGTCATTATCCAATCGCCGTCGGAATTCATTATGGGGGCTGTTGTATAAACATAAATGCTGTCCAAAAGGTAGAAGGTATTCGTGCCCTCAATCTGAAAGTTGTTGACATCTATGGTGGTCGCTACAAAATCTTGAATTTTTTGACCTGAAACATAATGACAATTGAGCAATTCCAATTTGGACTTGTTCAATACCATAGAAACACATATTTCCTTGTCGGGAAACAAGCTCAACAAATCTATTGAATCAGATTTGTTGAAATTTTCGTCCATTTTATAAATCTTGTTAGAGATGACGGTTTTAGAAATCGAATCTGTGATTGTTTGATAGTTAAACACCGTTTGACTATCATAAAAAATAAACCTGGAAACGCGGTCTATATCAGAAGTCGCCAAAAACGGTTTCCAAAAGGAGTCAAGGGGTGTTATTTGCGCTTGCGATTTTATCAAAAACGAAATAATAAGGAAGGAGATAATTGAAATTTTGGCAAAGTGACCAGCTTTCATGTTGAACTGTTTTTAAATGTTAAAAAAAACAGGTGTTGTATGGTCTATCCATACAACACCTGAAATATTTCACCAATAATAAACTGGTCCAATTTTCCAAACGGCATTATTTACAGCGTAATGATATTCATAGGTGGGTTCCTCCATGTAATAAAAGCCCACATTGATGCTCGCCTTGATTGGTGCTGGGTCAGGGTCGGGAACACCAAATTTTTGGCCCTCAATCTCGTCCATAATTTGGACAGCCGTTGGTGCTTGGTTGTCATGAAACCACTCATATTCTGTGGGTCCAGCGGTAAATGTTGGAAATTCCCATCCAAAAAGACAGACGATGGGTGAAATTGTCCGGCATTGCTGACCATCTGTGTTTTTCCAAATTTCAGCATCGGGAAAAAATCCCCCCTCGGGTACGCCATACACTGGCAAAATCAGGTTTGCACAACTGGAGATTTGACTTGCTGCAAAGTCGCTCATCGCCCGGAAAACCCAAGTTTCGTGGTTTAGCTCATTGCACAAATTCAGCAAACGCGAATTGGTGATGGCCACCCGTGTCATCAAAACCGTTTTGGTCTCCGTAGCACCGACTATTTCAATATCGAGGGCAGCCAAGTGCTCTGTGGTATCCGCGATTTGGTTTTGGGCATTTGTTGTAATTGCACTAAAAACACTGGTCATACTGGTTCCGACCATATTGATGGTGCTCCCCGACATGGTATTCGTCACCTCAACTTGCAACTCAACCACTTTTGTGGTCGGAATTTGGTCAAGGTTGTCGTTCCAAAGATAGTTCCCTGTTGCTTCGAGCAGCCACCGCCCTTCGTTCACCTCCACATCCTGAAAAGAGCGCAACTGCGCACCCTCCTTTTTGACGCTTTGGAGAAACTCATGGAATTTGCCCTTCGTCTCGTTTTCGTCGATTACGGCGAAGGGCTTTTCCGCGAAAGCGGGCGGTTTTTCCTCGATGCCGCTTTTGCGGCAGGAATAAGCGATGGCGCACAACATGATCAAAGCTGCGAACAGGTTGACGAAGCTGCGCGAAGCTGCGCGAAAAAATTCAACTTTTTCATAATCGAAATTTTTGGTGAAAGAAAAAAGTTTGCGCCCCAAAAGTGTAGCAAAAACATCGATAAAAAAAGTGATTTTCGAAACATACTCATAAATGAGTATGCCCAAAACGGGCTCACCCCCGCCGCAATTCCCCCTCCCAATGCTGGATATCGGGCAAAAACTCCTCCTCCAAATCCCGGAAACTTTCCGGCTGCAACTTGATGGCCTGGTTGATGACCGAGGCGCGGAACTGGCGGTTTTGGACAAAATTTTGGTCGGGCGTGAGCGCGTCGTCGTAGCCCGAAAAGAGGTTTTCCCGCGCCGCGCGGAAGACGTTTTTTTGGAAAAGATCGTCCTCGATGAACAGCTCCCCCACCCTATCGAGCTGCCGCGAAAAATAGTCCGTCCGCAGGCGGTGCAATTTGTCCTCGATGGCAATTTTCCGCGCCTGCGCCTGCGCCGTAGATTCCTTTTTGGCCTTTTCGCGCACCTCTTTCGCCGAAACGTCCGGCATATTTCCCTCGTGGACGAGCCGGTGCAGGTAGCCGCCGGGGTTTTCGATCTCCACGCCGCGTTCGAGTTGCCGGCAAAGGTGCTGCACCGCCCGCTGCATCTGTTCGTGGTCGCACTCCTTCATCCATCGGCGGAATGCCTCCTCGCTCACCCAAGCCTCGACGCGCGGATAGTTTTCCTTGAAAAAAATGGCCGATGATTCGTCCAAAACGGAAGGGACAGCGGCAGATTTTGGGCTTTTTTTCTTCGCCGGGTTCGCCCGGATGGTGAAAACGATCTCCGTCACGGCCCGCCCGCGCTTCACTTCCTCGAATGTGAAAATGATGTCCGTGTTCGCTTCGAGGTCCTTTTGCGCCTTTTGGATGACGCGCTGTTTAAAGTTCGCGTAGAGCGGGTACTCGGTTTCCAGCCCCAAAATGTCCTTCAGTTCCTCGACCGGGAACCGCCGTCGGCCTATTTTTTCATACTGTTTTAGGAGTTCATAAATGCGAATGGAATAGGTGCTGGGCAGTTTCACGATGTTCTGCACATCATAAATCGTGAACTGGCTCTTCAATTGCAGCAAGTACGGCTTCATTTTCGGGTGAAACGATATACTTATATAATGGTGGTCCTGCCTGATTTTTTTGTCGTCGAGCACCGCAGAATCGAGCGACGACACGACCGGGGTTTCAAAATTGCGCTTCACCCCTTCCAGTTCGTAGGGGATGAGAAAGGTCTTTTTCATCAAATTTTTGGCCCCGGCGCGAAGCCATTCATAAGCATCACGGGTCTTTCCGAGGTCAAAATCCTGCACGATGTCGCGCAAATAGATGCGGTATTCCTTAAAATCCTCGTCGTCGCGATGGATCATAGTGAGCATCTTGGAAAAGATCCGGGTCTCCCAAATATCGAACTTGTACTTCGCCTCGACGAGGTCGTTCGCCTTTCGGATGAACTTGACAACTGTTTGGGCCATTTTTATTTGATATTTAGTTGATAATCAATGGTTTATGGGAGCAAACGGGCTTTCGCGCCAGCCAATGTTCAACCCCAAATTTGTTAGGCTTGCCAGTCTTCACACCCGGTTTTGCCCTTTTCCCTCCTTCATTTTTTGAAAAAAACAACTTGATGCACCGCCACTTTCTATCCAATTATACCAGAATTGGGGGGAAGTCGGCCGAAACTGTCCCCCAATTCGGGAAAACTGACCAAAATGCTCCGAACCCGTCCCTTTTTCGCCTTTTTGCCCTTTGCCTTTTACCTTTTGCCTTCCCCCACCCTCAAATCTGTTATACAAAAAACCGTGCTGCCCCGAAATCCGCTATAATTAGCCCCAAATATGTTATCAATCTCCCCAAATATGTTGGGCTTATCCCCAAAAAAGTTATCCACATCCCCAAATGCGTTGTATTTAGCCCCAAATATGTTAGCATAAACCTTGTAATTTGTTGAATACCAACAAGTTGTGGGGCCTGAAAAGATTTAAAAGGCATTAAAAGATTGAAAAGACTACAACCGCTAAATTTTTTCTTGTTGCCTTTTTTGAGAAAATCATATTGGAAACGGGGCTTTTGGCAAAATC
>JANOQP010000214.1:0-3777 GCA_031414895.1 Saprospirales bacterium | reverse complement strand
GCGAGATCAAAGTGAACGACTTGATCGTCGGTGCGGTCTTGATTCCCGGTGCAAAGGCCCCGAACCTCATCACCCGCGATATGCTGAAATTGATGCGCCCCGGCACCGTCGTTGTCGATGTCGCGGTCGATCAGGGCGGCTGCATCGAGACCACGAAGCCCACGACGCACGAAAACCCGACCTACATCATTGACCATGTGGTGCATTATTGTGTGGCCAATATGCCGGGCGCGGTGCCGTACACCTCGACCATCGCGCTCACGAACGCGACCCTGCCGTATGCCATCCAACTCGCCAACAAAGGCTGGAAAAAGGCCTGCGCCGAAAACCCGGAGCTCAAGCTCGGCCTCAATGTGGTCGATGGCAAGATCGTCTATCAAGGCGTTGCCGATGCTTGGGGATTGCCGTACACAGATGTCGAGCAGGTTTTGGCGGGTTGATTAGCTGTAAATAGCATTGATCGGTCGTTTCGAGCGGACAAAAAAAATAGGGCTGAATCCAATCAGCCCTATTTTTTTTGCCCGAACAATCAATCCATTCCGAGGTCGCCGTTCACTTGTTCCTCCCACGGGAGCCCGCATTTGGTGAGCATTTCCATGAACGGGTCGGGGTTGAACTCCTCGACGTTGATCACGCCGGGGCCTTTCCACAATCCTTTGAGGACCATCATCGCACCGATCATCGCCGGAACGCCGGTTGTGTAGCTCACGCCCTGCGTTCCCGTTTCCTCAAAAGCGGCAGCGTGCGAACAGTTGTTCCAAACATAATAGGTGCTCGGCTTGCCGTTTTTGATGCCTTTTATGCGGCAGCCGATGCTCGTCCAGCCGGTGTAGTTTTTGCCGAGGTCGCCGGGGTCGGGGAGGACGGCCTTGAGGAATTGGAGCGGCACTATGTCCACGCCTTTATATTTAACGGTGTCGATGCGGGCCATGCCGATGTTTTGGATGACGCGGAGATGGGTCAAATATTCCTCCGAAAAGGTCATCCAAAAGCGCGCGCGTTTAAGCGTCGGGAAGTTTTTGACCAAACTTTCAAGTTCTTCATGATAGATCAAATAGCTGTTTTTCGGCCCGATATGCGGGTAGTCGATCATCTTGGAGATCTCGTGCGGCTCGGTCTCGACCCATTTTCCGTTGAGCCAATATTTCCCTTTTTGGGTCACCTCGCGGATGTTGATTTCCGGGTTGAAATTGGTGGCAAACGCCTTGCCGTGCGACCCGGCGTTCGCGTCCACGATATCGAGCTCGTGGATCTCGTCGAAATAATGCTTTGCGGCATATGCCGTAAAAACGGAGGTCACGCCGGGGTCGAAACCGCAGCCCAAAAGTGCCAAAAGCCCGGCCTTTTTATACCGCTCTTGATAGGCCCATTGCCAAGAATATTCAAATTTGGCCTCTTCCTTCGGCTCATAATTGGCGGTGTCCATATAATCGATGCCGGCTTCGAGGCAGGCATCCATCAACGGCAAATCTTGATAGGGCAGGGCGACATTGATGACCAATTTTGGCTGGTATTTTTTCAAAAGGGCGACCACCTGCGGCACGTCGTCGGCATCGATGCGGGCGGTCTGGATTTTTTTGCCGCCAATCTGCGCCTTAATGTCGGCGGAAATCTTGTCGCATTTCTTTTTTGTCCGCGAGGCGAGCATGATTTCAGAAAAGACATCGCGGTTTTGGGCGCATTTGAATGCCACGACACGGCCCACGCCGCCGGCTCCGATGATCAGTATTTTTGACATTTCTTTTTGAATTGGATAATTTGAAAATGGGTCAAATGGATAATTATTGGATGGGTCGGTTTTCAAAAAAATGGGCGGGCGAAAGTAATTGGCCCATAATTTTTGGCCTGTTTTTTCAAAAAAAAAATGCCCGGCCGGGATCAATTCCGGCCGGGCAGCATTTATGTTTTATCCAAAAAAAATCAATCGAACATGATTTTTTTGGTGACGATGCCATTTGCAAAACGGAGTTCTGCAAAATAGAGACCCGTTCCGAGCGCGTTGCGCGGCATCGTAAAACGGTTGCTGTTGATCTCGACGTGGGCTTTCACGAGGCGGCCGCTGAGGTCAAAAACATAGATGGACTCGATGTTTTTTTCTTCCGTTGCGAACGTGATTTCTTCCGAAGCTGGGTTCGGGCTGATTTCGAGGCCAAGCGATGCTTCGTCGAGGATGGTCGTGTTCAAGGCTTTGAAGTCGCAGCCGAGGCCGAGGGCGAGGCACATGCGCGGGGCGCAATAGGCAACGATCGTGTCGATATAAATCCGGGCGGCGATTGAGTCGTTCAAACCTGCGGGGGACATTGAGGGTGGCAGCGCGTTCAAATTGGTCCATGCCCAAATGTCCCAAGGGCTAGTGGTGACAACCCCTTTTTGGGTTTGTGCATAAACATTGAAAAGTCCGGTAAGGCCCTCCGGGTTGTCTTTTTTCGACAGGCCAATGGCCTCAAGGTCGACGTTGTTTTTCCAAATATTGTTGATGCCAGCAGCATCGAAAGCCTGCTGGACCTTGTGGCCGCCGCAAACTTCCACGACCTGAAAATTGACGCCCGGAACGGTCAAAACGCCACAATCATAGGGCGCATTGGGGTCTGTTGGGCAGTGAAAGGAAATGGTCGGGGGCACATTGGCCGCTCCTTTCCCTCCGGCGATCCACGACAGGTCACCGAGCGCGCCGCCGAGGTTGATGGCCATGTTGAATTTGGTGGAATAACCAACATGCTGCGGGATATTGAGGGTGTCGCCCACCTTATAGGGGAGGCCCGGAATTGCCACTGGCATAGTTCCGTATTTTTCGACTTCCACATCGCCATTGATTGACTCAATGACCATCGGGACGAACGGGCTGAGGCTGAGCGCGAATTTCGGCAGATAGGTCTCTGTGATCGTATCGAGGGTGGAGGCGGCGAGGGTCATATAGCCGCCTGTCCCGTGGCCGAACATGCAGATTTTGTTCGGGTCCACGCCCAGCGGGTTGCCTTGCTCGGCGACCGTACGCTTGATGTACTTCGACATCGTTTTCACGTCCTGCACACCGCGGTAGGCGGCATTGATGAGGGTAAAAACGCGTGTCGTCTGGTCACCGGAGGTGGGGTTCCAGAGCACACGGTAATCTGCGGAAATGGCGACATACCCCATCCTTGCAAGTCGCTTGCAAACCTCGACCGGCGTGCTGTCCCGGTGGTTGTTGCTGATGCCAAGGTTGGACGGGTGCGGCAAAAAGTTGCCGGAGTGCCAATAAATCACAACCGGGCGGTTGGTCTCCGTATCACCGGTCGGGGTGTAGACATCCGCTTTGAGGGCTTGGGTGAAAGCCTGCCCGATTGTCGGAATGGCATAGCCCAAAAAGGTGGCGTTGGCGCCGTAGGTGATGCTCGTCATCGTTACATCGGTGAAGACTGGCGAGAGGTAGCGTTGTGCGCTAGCCGATTGGCACACCAAAAAGGCGAGTGCGAAGAAGGGTGCGTAAAGATTTTTCATAAAAAAAGGTTCTAAAATTTGAGTGAATAGATTTGTCAAATGAATAGTGTTGGTTTTTGGGGACCTTAAAGATTCCGTCGGTTATTGGGGGCCACGGATAACATCAAACATCATTTTTTTTCAAAAAAATCATAGACGATGCTCAAATAGGCCATCCGCCCGATGCGCGGCCCACCGTAAGCTTGGTAGCTCTTTTTGTTCAATGTGTTCGAACAACCGAGTTTGACAGTGGTGTTGATTTTCGAGAAACGGGCATTGACCTGTGCATCGAGCATATCGTAGGTGGGGATATTGCCGGTG
>JANOQP010000213.1:0-4367 GCA_031414895.1 Saprospirales bacterium | reverse complement strand
CCGACAATCAGCGGCGCGGGCAATGTCCCGGCAGGCTTCTCGACGGTTTATGTGCTGTCGAATGGGGCTGGTTTGGAGATTGTTTCGGTTCAGGCTTCGCCAAATTTCACGGTCAATTCGGTCGGGAATTTTGCGGTGCACCAACTGATTTATAATTCCAACACATTGACAATCAACCAGTTGGGCAACACGGTGACGACGATTTACCAGCTCGCCGATATGTTGATCCAGGGCGGCGGCGGCACCTGCGCGGCGGTCGATGTGGACGGCGCGACCTTCAATGTGAAAGATTGCACGACGGCCTGCGTGCCGCCTGCGGTGATGAATATTTTGAAACAAAAAGCGACTTGCGGCGACGCAAACGGCTCGGCTTCGCTCGAAATTTCGGGCGGCACGGGCGGCCTCAATTTCGCTTGGTCGCCGAACGTCGGCAGCGCGAACGCGGCAGGAAATGGCCGGGCATCGTTGCCAGCGGGCGCGTATTCCGTGACCATCAGCGAGGCGGCGAACCCGAACTGCAAGACCATCGAGACGTTTATCATTGAAAATGCGGACGGCCCGACGGCGGTTGTTTCGGTCGAAAAACCCGCGACGTGCGCGGCGACGGACGGCGTTATCGCGCTCGAACCGACCAATTATACCTACGCTTGGAGCGACGGCAGCTTCGGTTTCAACCGGGCAAATTTGGCCGCCGGCGTTTATTTCGTCACGGCGACGGATGTGGCGACCGACTGTTATCAGGTTTTGGAGATCAAAGTCGAGGAGGAAAACCCGCTCGTCGCCGAACTTTCGGACATCACCAAACCGACCTGCGGACAGGCGAACGGCGCGGCCACCATCCTCGTGGACGGCGGTTCGGGCAGTTATTCGTATGCAGGGTGGGGCAGTGCTGCCGCCCAAACCGACCTCACGTCGGGCGTTTATTCGGTGACGGTTTCGGACAATTTGACGGGCTGCACGCACGCCATGGACTTTGTTTTGGAGAACGAAATTGCGGCGGGCGCGACGGTTTCGCTGGCACTCGACACGGTTTCGACGAGTTGCGCGGGCGAAATTGATGGTAAGATCAATTTCACGATCAGCCTCGCAAATGGTTTCATCGCACCCGAATTGGTGCAAATTTTTGACGAAAACCACGAAATCGCGGTCAATGACCAACTTGCCCCGGGCAATTTCACGCTCGAAGTGCGCGACGCGACGGGCTGCATCGCGGTCATCAAACCGTTCACGGTCGTTGCACCGCAACCGATTTTGGTGGAAGTTTTGAAACAGAACAAAACTTGCGCGGCAGCGGGCAGCATCTCGCTGAACATCGCGGGCGGCACACCGATCGCGGGCGGATATTCCATAAAATGGAGCGATTTGGGCAGCCAACCGGACCAGCCATCGAGCCGTGCGAACCTCGCGCCGGGCAGTTATTCGGCGACGGTGACGGACAAAAACGGTTGCTCGGTCGTGCTTTTGGCCATCACCATTTCGGACGAATGTGCTTGCCCGGCGAACGCGGGGACCGGCACGACGCCGACCCCGGTGGTCTGTTTGGTGAACGGTTCGGCAGAAATTTTGGTCAATCCGCAGGGCGTGATGCTGCCGAACGGCTGGGTTTCGGTCTGCATCTTGGCAAAACTGCCGGGCATGGTCATCATCGAATCGCACCCGAACCCGACTTTCCTGATCACGGTGGCGGGCGATTATGTCATCCAAACCCTCGTTTATGACCCAGCGACATTCAATTTTGGTTCGATAACCCTCGGCTTGACGACCAGTTATCAACTCAACAGCCAGTTCATCGGCGGCGGCGGTCCGCTCTGCGCGGACATCGACATGACGGGCGCGGCGGTGACGGTGAACAATTGCACGCCGACGGATTGCGCGCAGCCGCAAATCACGGGTGTGGTCACGACGGATGCGACCTGCGGCGACAAAAACGGTTCGGCGACCATCAATGTGAACGGCAACGAAAACGATTTCACCTTCATTTGGTCATCGGCCGGGAAGACGAAGCGCGTTGAAAACAACCTCGCGGCAGGCGTTTATCAGGTGACGGTTACCGTGGCAGGCGATACTTGCGCGACGGTCGTGCAAATTGTGATCGGCAATGTGGACGGCCCGCAGGCGGTCTTGGTCTCGTCGGCGGCGGCAGATTGCGGCACGGCGAACGGCAAGGCGACCCTCGCGCCGAACAATTACGGCTACGCATGGCCCGACGGCGGCACCGGCAAGGCCCGCACGAACCTCGCGGGCGGTTCGCACCTCGTCACCGTGACCGACCCGGCGACGGGCTGCACGGATATTTTTGAGGTGATTGTCCCGATGAACAACGGCCTCATGGCCAATTTCATGGTGAACACGCTCCCGGCCTGCGGCCAAACGAACGGTTCGGCGACGATAAATGCGACCGGATTGGCCAATTTGACCTATCAATGGAGCGGCTCGACCAGCACGGTGAACACGGCAAACGACCTCGCGGCGGGCGTTCAATCCGTCACGATCACCGGCACGGGCGGTTGCATGGACACGGTTTCTTTCGCCATCGCAAACTCAAACGGAGCGGCCACGCCAACGATTTCATTGGTGAAAAGCTTGGCCTGCGCGGGCATCGCGGTGGGCGAGGTTGATTTCACGGTGAACTATTCGACGGGCTTTGTGCTCCCAGCCTCGGTGAAAATCGAGGACGCGGGCGGCAACACCTTCACGAACGGACAACTTGCGGCGGGCGATTATTGCCTCCTCGTTTATGATGGAAATAGTTGTGTCAGCGGCACGGCCTGCTTCACCATTTTGGATGTCGCGCCGATGGAATTGTCGGCGGCTGTTTCGGATAAAACCTGCGTTTCGGATGGTCAAATAAATTTGACGATCTCCGGCGGCACGGCCCCGATTTCGGCGAAATGGCAAGATTTGGGCGCAGCCCCGGCCCAATCGATTGACCGGATCGGCCTCGGTGCGGGCACTTATTTTGTGACCGTGACGGACGCGAACGGCTGTTCGGAACTGGCGAACTTCAAAATTGAAAACGGTTGCACGGATTGTTATCCGCCGGTTTTGGCAGGCGTTTCGATGCAAAATCCGGCCTGCGGCGATTCGACGGGCATGATCTCGCTCACGGTCGTCGGCGGAAATGACGGCGTGGATTTCACTTGGTTGCCCAAGATCGGCATTTTCTCCGCCGATAGTTCCACCACGATGGACATCCCGGCGGGCGTTTATCAAATCACGATGGCGTGGAAAAACACGGGCTGCGACACGGTCATTTTGGTCGCGCTGCAAAATGCGGACGGCCCGACGGCGACCGTTCTCGAAATCCCGGCGAACTGCGCGGCCGCCGACGGACAGGCCTATCTCTCGCCGAGCGGGCTTGAATTTGCATGGCCCGACGGGCAAACGGGCGACACCCGGACCGACCTCGCGGCGGGCGAATATTTCGTCACGGCGACCGATGCGACGACGAATTGCTTTGTCATCGTTCCCGTGAAAATCGGGAAATTGAGCGGCTCGCTCTATGTTTCGCCGTTCATCCAAACGAGCCCGAACTGCGGCCTTGCCGACGGCCTTGTTGAACTGCAAGCGGACGGCGGCGGCGGCGATTACTCGTTCATTTGGAACGATGGCCCGATTTTGAGGACCCGTTCGGACATCCATTCCGGCGGCTATTCGGTCACGGTGACGGACTTGGCGAACGGTTGCACGGCGACGGCGGCGTTTGTCGTGACGGACGCGGCGGGCGGTTCGGCGCAGATCAAGAATTTGGCGGCAAAAACGTCCACTTCCTGCACGGGCAGCAACGACGGCACGGCCACGTTCGACCTCACGTTGTCGGCAAGTTTCAAAAAACCGGCCGTCGCGAAGGTCATCTCGTTGGCCAACGGACTTGAAGCGGTCAATGGCAACCTCGCGCCGGGCATTTATTCGGTCGTCGTGTATGACGCGAACGGATGTTTGATTGGCCAAAAACAATTTGAGGTGATTGAGCCGCTGCCTTTGCAGCTCGCTTTTGCGACCTCTGACCAAACTTGCGATGTGCAGGGAAGCATCATTTTGACGGTAAATGGCGGGACTTCCGCCTATAAATACGATTGGTTTGATTTGATCGGAACGGACAACGGCGCGAACCGGACGGCGGTCGCAGGCGGCATCTTCGCCGTCACCGTGACCGACGCGAAAGGCTGTTCGGTGGCCAATTCGGCGATTATTGTCGGAAATACCTGCGATACGGTATGCACGAGTGCGGCGGGCCATGTTACATTTGCCCCCGACACGTTGTGCCTTGATAATCAATCTGCCCAGATTTTGGCGACTCCCGACGGCACAGCGGTCATTCCTGCCGGTTTTGTAATCCAATACGTTTTGAGTTCGGGACTCGACCT
>JANOQP010000212.1:0-3415 GCA_031414895.1 Saprospirales bacterium | reverse complement strand
CGCCGGTGGCCGTCCTGTTGGGTTTTTTGATGGGCATTTCGGTGGATATTTTCTACAATTCGCCGGGGGTCCATGCCGGGGCGAGCGTTTTTACGGCATGGTTCCGCTCGATAATTTTAACCGTGATGGAGCCGCGCGTCGGTTATTCGGGCAACCAGATCCCGTCGAAGTTCCATTTTGGGATGCAATGGTTTTTGCAGTTCGTCGCGGTCTCGCTCGCTTTTCACCTGCTCGTCTATCATATTTTGGACGCGTTTTCGTACGTTTATTTTTTCCAGATCATCGGGAAAACCATCGCATCGTTCTTCCTGTCGATGGTCTTTGTGCTGATTTATCAGCAACTTTTCAACCCAAAAACATAGACGGCCGATTAGTTGCGGCGAACGGCGGGGTGGCTTTGCCCACTTTTCAAGATGACAAATTGGGGGAACCGGCCCAACCATTTAGATGGTTCCGTGTTTAACTTTGCCCTCGGAAGTCCGACCGTTCACCGAAATTTTATTCAACAAAAAATGGAAAATACAGCAATTGCCACGCCGTCCACCGTCCAAAGCCCCGTCATGCTCTACACGGAAAACACGCCGAACCCGGAGACGCTCAAGTTCGTAACCAACCGGATGCTTTGGCGCGGCACGGCCGATTTCAAGTCCCCGGACATGGCCGCCGAATGGTCGCCGTTGGCCAATAGTTTGTTCCAATTGCCGTATGTGAAGGGCATTTATATCTGCAATAATTTCATCACGGTCACCAAGGAGTTCAATTATGCTTGGGAGGATGTGATGTTGAAGATCAAGGAGTTCATCAAAAATTATGTCGAAAACAGCGGCGTGATCATCCGCGACGGCTATTCCGAATGGCTCGCGAGCCAAGAAGCGGCAGAGGAAAAAGTGCGCTTCGAGGGCGAAAATGGCGAGATCTCCAAAAAAATAAAGGACATCATCGACACCTACGTCAAGCCGGCGGTCGAGATGGACGGCGGCAACATCGAGTTTAAGGCATTCGACGAGGGCCGCGTTTTTGTCACCATGCAAGGTTCTTGCTCCGGTTGCCCAAGCTCGACGGTCACCCTCAAATCGGGCATCGAAAATATGCTCAAACGGATGGTGCCGGAAGTGACGGAAGTTGTGCAGGAAATGGCGTGAGTTTTAACGGCACAAACTGAAAATTAAGTGATTGCTCGAAAATAATCGAGTATTTTTAGAGACCCGAAGTGGCCGTTGTTTGGCGTCCCCGCCAACAACTTTCATGCTTTCTTTTTCAAAAAAACGGCATCAATCCCAGCCGCCAGTTTCCGGTCTTTTTCGGTGACAATATTGCCCGCGTCGTGTGTCGAAAGTTTGAACTCGACGGTTTTATAGACGTTCCGCCAATCGGGGTGGTGGCCCTGTTTTTCGGCCAAAAAAGCGACCTCGGTCATAAAACCGAACGCCTCGGTAAAATTGGCAAACTCAAATTTGGCTTGCAGGGCATTGTCTTTTTCGGTCCACATTTTTTTAGCATTTGCCACAAAGGTGCGGCGGGCGGCACGTTTTGCGCCGCCCGCCACGGCCCTATCTTTCAAACACTATTTTCCCTTTCAAATAGGTCAGGTCCACTTTCGCCCCGCCGATATCGGCCGCAGGGATGTCGAAAATGTTTTTGTTCAAAACAACCAGGTCCGCTTCTTTGCCGACCTCGATGGAGCCGACCCTGGCCTCTTGCCGCATGACGTAGGCGGCATTGATGGTGTAGGCCTTCACCGCGTCCTCGAGGCTGATCTCCTGCGGCGAGCGGGTGGTGGCGTGGGCCAGCCCGGTGAGCGGGTTGAGGTCGCTCACGTCCCAATCGCTGCTCAAAGTGATGCGCGCACCGGCGTTTTTGAGACTTTTCAACGGGATATTGGCCGTGTTCAGGGCCGCGCCGATGAGGTAGTCGTTTTCGTGCCAATGGCCGGGCTGGGTGAAATCGCCTGCCACCTGCGCGTCGGCGGTCACGTTGAGCTGCGCAAAACGGGGGATGTCCGCCGGGTCGATGTACTCGACATGGGTGAGCCGGTGGCGGCCCGCCGAGGTGCCGCTTTGGGCAATCGCATTGAGGCCCTCGCGCACGCCCCGGTCGCCGAGTGCATGGATATGAAAATCAAAACCGGAGCCTTCGAGCGCGGCGATGTATTGTGCAAGGCGGTTTTGGTCGAAATAATTGAGGCCGTTGTTGGTCAATAAATTGAGGTAATCGACCTGATAATTGCCGAGCATGGCCGCCGTCGTCTGGTGGATAATGCCGTCGGCATAGACTTTTATCTGGTTGACCCGCAACAATTTGGACGGGTCGTTGCTGAAAAGCGACTTGATCTTGGCGATTTGCACCGCGTCGCTTTCTGCCGGATAGGCCCAAAGCCCGAGGTTGACGCGGCAGGTCAATTTGCCGTCGGCCTCGATTTTTTTCCAGACATCCTGTTGGTCGCGCTTCCAAAACGTGCGGGCCTCGCAGATGGAGGTGATGCCGTTTTTCGCCAGTTCGGGCAGGCCAAATTCGGTCAGTCCCTTGTAGTCCTTCGCCGCTTTGTCGGCGGAAGGGGCGAGGGCTTTTTCAAAAACCAGCTCCCCGGCGTTGTCGAGGAGGATCCCGGTCGGTTCGCCCGCCGCGTCGAGCATGATGATGCCGCCGGGCGGGTTGGGCGAGCCTTTGACGAAGCCCATGATCTCGAGCCCTTTGGAATTGACCCAAACCGAGTGCGAGGTCTGCTCCATGATGGCCACGGGTCGGTCGGCAACCACGTCGTCGATGATCTCGCGGGCCGGGCGCGTGGCATCGAGCAATGTCTCGAACGGGTGCCCCCAACCGAGGAGCCAACCCGTGCCGGGGTGGTCGGAATTGGCTTTTTTCACCTTGTCGGCAAATTTTTCCGCGTCGGTTTCCTCGGTATCAACGGTAAAATCAAAATTATCGGTCGATGCCTCGAGCGGGTGCGTGTGGACATCGTGGATGCCGGGCATCATGAACGCGCCCTCCAGATCGATCATTTCGGCCCCGGCGGCGGCCATTTTCTTCGCCTCGTCGCTCGTGCCGACGAACTTGATGATGCCGTCCTTCACGAAGATCGCATCCGCCCAGGGCTGTGCCGGATTGACGGTGTAGATTTTTCCGTTGAAAAAGACGGTCTCGCCAGAGGTGTTCGGCGGGGCGGGGTCGTCCTTCCCGCAGGCGAAAACGACGAAGGTTGCGGCGAAAATGGCGGCAAACATGATGAGGGTTGCTTTTTTCATAAAGGGTGGTCTTTTAAAAAAAATGGTAACTATTTAACTGGTAGCCCCAGCGGGGCGAAATGTTGGTAGGATAGGGCACGACTACGATTTTGCAAAGCCCCAGCGGGGCGAAATATGGGAGGTGACGTGTAAAATTGAACATTCCGCCCCGCTGGGGCTAAACAAAACGA
>JANOQP010000211.1:0-2084 GCA_031414895.1 Saprospirales bacterium | reverse complement strand
CTGCAACCGGGCGTTGTCAAAACGCAACTGGTCGTGGGCCCAAGCGGCTGCATTTGGCCGGGTCGCAGGCTGGAATTTTGCCCCATTTTTATAGACGATCGTCCCCTGCCCTGCCGTCAAATGACCCGTTTGTCCATTGTTTTCAACGATGACATGGCCTTCCTCGACAAAAATTTCGCAGCGGTCGGGGGCGGATTTCACGTTGAAACGGGTGCCGACAACCTGAATTTTTGCGACCTCCGTTTCGATGATGAACGGCTTGGCCGCATCTTTTGCGATGTCAAAATAGGCTTCGCCGGACAGTTTGACCAGCCGTTTTTCGCCCGTGAATTTTTCGGGACAGGTCAATTTTGAGCCCCGGTTCACAAAAACATGGGAGCCGTCAGCGAGCAGGGCCTCGGTTTTCGAGTCCGGGTTGCCGAGGGCGAGTTCCGTGTTTTTTGCGGGCAAAAACTGCCAAACGCCAAAACTGACCAGCCCCAAAACCGCAGCCGCAGCGGCATATCGGAGCCAGTTGCGGCGCGAACCGAGCTGAACGACCCGGCCATTTTCGGCCTGCCCATCGGCGGCGATGCGCGAGGTCAAACGGGCAAATTCCGAGTCCAAATTGACCTCGATTTTTGGGTCGGGCAATTGGCCCGTGGCTTCCCACGTCCGTTCGAACCCGTTGGCAATCAATCGATTAAATTCTTGAGCCTCCATGTTTGTTGAAATAGTTGATAAGGTTTCGGGTCTAAAATTTGGCGGTGTTTTATTGGGGAGACCCCTTCAAAATCCCGGCCACATATCAGACAACCGGGCAAAAAAATACCCCCACTTCGAGTTTGTTAAATTTTGTGAACTGTCCGCCGTTAGCCGTCCGCCGTCCGCCGTCAGCCGTCAGCCGTAAAACTTTTCAAAGCCTCCCGGAGCGATTTCAGGGCCTTGGTCATTTGGTTTTCGATGGTTTTGGGCGAAATATCGAGCCTTTCCGAGATCTCTCGGTGCGAAAGTTGGTCAATGCGTGACAAAACGAAGATTGCGCGGCAGGCGGGCGGCAGTTTTTCGAGCGCACGGTCGAAGGCCTGTTCCAAAGTCTCGGCTTCGAGCAAATGTTGCGCCGAAGGTTCGGGACTGGCGATCGTCGATTGGCCGGATTCCGGTTCGGAAAAATCGAGCCGCTGGCTTTTCAAATAGTTGAGGCTGCGGTTCACGGCGGCCCGGCGGAGGTAGCTTTTGAGGCTCGACGTGATCTCGAGGTCAGCGCGGCGTTTCCAAAGTTCATAAAAAACATCCTGCGCCATGTCCTTTGCCTTATCGGTGTCGCGCAGAAAATGGAACGCCGTCGAGCACAAATACCTAAAATATCGGTCAAAAAGCACCCGTAAGGCCGCATCGTCGCCCGCCCGGAGGCGTTCGAGGAGTTGCCCTTCGTCGGGCGGTGGTGATTGGTTTTTGTCTTCCGTCATTCGCTGTTGGTTTCGGTTCGCGCTCGATTATTGGGCAAATGTGCGATTTTTCATTTCAAAAAAACAGCCTCGACCGCAGAAATCGCGGCGGCCAAACGGTTTTCGGCAGCCCCGCCGACGGGCGCCCAAAAACAGCCAAATTTGGCCAGCCCCCATTTCCAGAGCTTCATCTGCTCGTCGCGTTGGTTGCCGTGCGTCCGCAGTTCGTCGGGCTGCCACGCGAGGTCGGTTTCGAGCAAAAGATAGAGGTCGGGGCGGTTTTCGCGGGCCATTTCGGCGAGCCAATCGGGGATTTCATCGAAGCACCATTGGCTGTAAAGCGCGTTCGTCAATAGGTCGGTGTCCAAAAAAAGGAAAAACGTCGCCCGTTTTTCGGCGGCCTTTTGCGCCAAAAGCTGCCCTTCGGCAATCGGCCGCACATCCCCGCGCTCGAACCGGTTGCCGTTTTCGAGGAGGTATTCGCGGGCAAATTCCGGGGACCAAACAGTCTGGAAATGCTCGGCAAGTTGCCGGGCGAGGGTCGTTTTCCCGGTGCTCTCGGGGCCGAAAAGGGCGATTTTTATCATTTTTTTGCCACGAATTATACGAATTTATGTAACTGTTTAGGGCGAGCCTGTACCGGTCGGCTTTAGCCGC
>JANOQP010000210.1:0-2131 GCA_031414895.1 Saprospirales bacterium | reverse complement strand
GCACTTAAAATAATCGAACGGCTCCCGGCAATCGAGGCATTTCCAGAGGGCCTTGCAAGAGGTCGAGCCGAACTGGGCCACCATTTCCGTGTTCGCCGAGCCGCATTGCGGGCATTTTATGTCCCTTTCTTTTTCAAATAAATTGCGCTTGTCCGACGAATTGCCAACGGGCGGAGCGATGCCGTATGCCAGCAGTTTTTCGCGCCCGGCGGTGGTCAGCCAATCGGTCGTCCATGCGGGCGAGAGCGTGGTTTTCAGCGCAACTTGTTGATAACCAGCATCTTGCAGCGCGGCGCGGATGTTCACCTCGATGGCGTTCATGGCTGGGCAGCCGCTGTAAGTGGGCGTGATGACCACCTCTACCCCCGTTTTTTCCGAAAAACCGACCGACCGGACGATGCCCAAATCGCAGACCGTCAGCACGGGGATCTCCGGGTCACAGACGGTTTCTAGGATGTCCCAGATTTTTTTTGTTTCGGGGCGGATTTCCCCGGCGGTTTTGTTCGTCATAAAAAAAAGTATCGGCAAAAATGGGGCAAACAACCGCCGCAAAGGCCGCGAATTGCGGAGCGGGCGGCTCATTTGCAAAAATAACGACATGAAACAGGTTTTTCAACAGTTCCTCGCCCTGCTTTTCCTCCAACAAATCTCGATGGCGCAGCCCCTCCAAACGGCCCGCCCATTTTACGTCGGCCACAGCCTCGTCAACCTGCACATCCCCGCGATGGTCCACAGCCTCGCCGTAAGTGCCGGAAAATCAACGGGTTATGATTACCAGATCGGCATCGGGGCCAACCTTTGGTACCAATGGGACACGCTTATCGGCAACGAACAGGGCCTGCCGTGGTAAGATGCGCTGCCGTCGGGGCAGTTCGATGCGCTCGTCATGACGGAGGCCGTGCCGCTCCTCGGCCACTTGCAATGGAGCAAAACATACGAATTTGCCGATAGTTTCCACATGGCCGCCGTCGCCGGAAACCCCGCCATGCGCACTTTTATTTACGAAACTTGGCATTGCACAACGACCGGGACCCCGACCGGCTGCAATTGGGACAACGATGACGGGCTCCTTTGGCGGCCCCGCCTGACGGCCGATTTCCCGCTCTGGACGGGCATCATGGACACGCTCAAAAACCGCCACCCGGGCGCGCCAATCTGGATGGTGCCCGCCGGGCAGGCGTTCGGCAACTTGGTGGACAGCATCGCGGCGGGGGCCGTGCCGGGCATTTCCGATTTCAAACAGCTTTTTTCCGACGATATCCATTTGACCGATGTGGGCAATTATTTCGTGGCCTGCGTGATGTACTCGTGCATTTTTCGCGACAGCCCGATCGGACTGGCGGGCCAAACTTTTGACGAGTGGGGGCAGCCCTTTTCGGACATCCCAAGCCCAGTGCTCGCGCTAAAATTGCAGCAAACCGCCTGGCAGACCGTCGTCAAATTGGGCAACCGGACGGGCGTTCAGGGCATTTCCGGGGTCTCTGGAAATGGGGTTTTGGCAGGATTGGTTGAAATTTTCCCTAACCCAAGCCCGGATGGGCGCGTCCATCTTTTTTCCAAAAAATCGACCATTTCGAGCGTCGAGGTTTTTGATTTTTACGGCAGAAAGGTTTTTCAAAAAGGTTTTTTGCCAGCAAATGAGGTCGTTTTTGAATTGCCCAAAAATGGGGCCGGACAGGTTTTTTTCATAAAAACCGGGCTGGCGGACGGGACTTTCGACATTGTTCGGGTGGTAAAAATGTAAATTCAGAGCAACCATTTACCACATAGGTGCTGTGTGCGCCACCAAGTAAAATCCTTCTTTTTGGCCGTTGTTGGGCGTCCCCGCCAACAACAATTCTTGGCCGTTGTTGGGCGTCCCCGCCAACAACAATTTTTATTTTGCCAAAAATTTCAATTGGCCTGAATGAAGATTGTGTTGTTGGCGGGGACGTTTTCTATGGTTGCGCCTAAAGGCCCAACAACGGCCAAAAGTGAAATGCCCGATTATTTTCGAGCAATCACTTAATTTTGAGGTAGCTGTTTAGCCTTGGCGTGTACCGGCGGCTTTAGCCGCCGACTTTTCGCTAAATTGACAAATTATCTTCAAAAATCATCCTGAATTGGCGGTTAACGCAGCCGAAGTGACTCC
>JANOQP010000209.1:0-2388 GCA_031414895.1 Saprospirales bacterium | reverse complement strand
CTGAAAACTCAATTTTTTGCTGATGACCGAGTCGCGGAGGAACTCGCCCGCGCCGTCGTTTATCTTGACGATTCCCGCCTCAAAAATGTCGTCCTCGATGCCCTCGTTAGAGTAGGTGAGCGTCGTGTTGAGGAAACTTTTTTTGCCCAAATTGATGCTGTGCTTGATGCCCGTGTTCAAAAGGTGGGCTTTTTTGTCAAAATCGTTGCGGATTTCGGCGCGGGAGGCATTGTTGCCGGGGATGACCCAAATTTTTGGGGTCACGTCCTCGAACTGGAACTTGCTCTTTCCGCCCATCCCGAAAAGGGAGAAAACGCCCATTTTTTGGGTCGGCAAAACGATTTTGAAAGCCGCGTCCTGAAAATTCAGCACCCCGCCGGGAATGTCCACCAAACCGAGGTCGGACACCAAACCGACCGTCGAGTAGCGATAATTGACCAAAAACGAGCCGCCGTAGCCTTTTTTGAACGGCCCTTCAAAAGTCATTTCCGTGCCCAAGAGGCCAAAACCAAAAACGGACTCGAATTTTTCGTTGTTGCCCGCCCGCAGCCGCACATCATAAACGCCCGAAAGCGCGTCGCCAAATTCCGGGGCAAACGCGCCCGTGTAAAAATCGGAGGCCGCCAGCAAATTGTTGTTCAAAATACTGACCGAACCGCCCACCGCGCTCTGGTCGCCGAAGTGGTTCGGGTTGGTGATTTGCTCGCCTTCGAGCCGCCATTGGACGTACTTCGGGGAATTTCCGCGCACAATAATGTCGTTCGAGCCGTCCTGCGTGCTGGTGATGCCCGCAAAATTCGAGAGGATGCGCGACGGGTCGTTGAAGCCGCCCGCGTACCGGTTGGTCTCCTCCGGGGAAATGCTGCGCGCCGAAAGCATGGCCATTTCGTTGCGCGCCTCGCCCTTGTTTTGGCTGGCGGAGATGGTCACTTCGTTCATTTTTACGGTGGATTCGCGCATATCGAGGCTCAAAACGACCTCTTTCCCGGAATTGACGACGATGTTCGGGACGGTCAGGTTTTCGTAGCCGAGATAGGTAATTTGCAGGGCGACCCTGCCGATTGGCACGTTCTCCAACCTGAAATTTCCCTCCAAATCCGTCGTCGCGCCTTTTTTCGGCTCGCTGCCGATGAGCACGATTTGTGCGCCGATGAGCGGCAATTTGTTGTCGATATCAAGGATGGCCCCGCGGACGGTCTGGGTGAGGTTTTGACCAAAAACGACGCTGCCAAAAAGGCCGATGAACAGGGCCGTCAAACTGATTTTTTGCTTCATAAAACTTTTGAATTTGATTTTCAGAAATCCGCTTCGCGCGGATTCAAGGGCAAAATTCAGTCGGTCAAAAAGACGGTTCATTGACTTTGGGTAAGAAGTGGTTTTTGGCAAAAAAAAAGGGCGCGGCGACCAAAATCCATCGCCCGATTTTTTTCAAAATGTGGTATCCGTTGAACAGAAAGCGACACGACATGGCTATTTTAAAAAACAAATTGTAGTACCTTCGTCGAACACAAAACACTTTAAAATGGACATTTCTACCCTCCTCGCCAGCATCCGGGAAGCCCATCAATGGTTCGCCGGACAGGCCGCACGGCAAATCAATACCTCGCTCACGCTGCGAAATTGGCTCATGGGGATGTACCTTTTTGAGTATGAACAAAAGGGGCAGGACAGGGCGCAGTATGGCGATGCTTTATCCCAGACAATTGCCGAAAAAACCAAAAAACTCGGTTTGAAAGGCATGGGAATGCGCAACCTTTATCACTTTCGGAATTTCTATTTAACCTACCCAGAGATTTTGCAGTTTCTGACTGCAAAATTCCAAAGTGTTGAAAATCAAGAAGTTACAAAATTGCTTCCACCGATTGAAGCGCATCAGTCAATTTTGCAGTCGGCAACTGCAAAATCTTTGGCAGTTCGCCCCAACGACATCAACCTACTCCTCAACCGCCTGACCTACACCCATTTTGTCGAACTCCTCCGCTGCGACACCGACCTGAAACGCATCTTTTACGAAACCCAAGCCTTGCTCAACAATTGGAACGTGCAGGAACTTGGCCGCGCCATGAACAGCCTCCTTTTCGAGCGCACCGGACTGAGCACCGACAAAGCCGCCGTCCTCGAAAAACACCGCAGCGGCAGCGGGCTGGATGTGGCCGATTTCCTGAAAAATCCGATGGTCCTCGATTTTTTGGGCCTCTCCGAAAAAGCCGAATACACCGAAACCGACCTCGAACAAGCCATCATCAACCATTTGCAACATTTTCTTATGGAAGCCGGGCGGGGCTTTTGTTTTGAGGCACGGCAACGCCGGATTTCATTCGACAACCGCCACTATCGGATTGACCTCGTTTTTTACCACCGCATCCTTAAATGCCATGTGCTGTTCGA
>JANOQP010000208.1:0-4456 GCA_031414895.1 Saprospirales bacterium | reverse complement strand
GCCGCGTCGGACAGGTGATGAAACCGCTGAAACCGGGATTTACAGAAGGCAAAAACGAACTTTTGCCCATCCCGCAGACAGAAATCGACCTCGCGAAAGGGTTGGACCAGAATCCGATGTTTTAAGTGATTGCTCGAAAATAATCAGGCATTTCACTTTGCCCCGGAGTGGCCGTTGTTTGGCGAAACCATAGAAAACGTCCTTCCAACAACACAATCTTCATTCAGGCCAATTGAAATTTTTTGACAAAATAATAATTGTTGTTGGCGGGGACGCCCAACAACGGCCACTTCGGGTTTCTAAAAAACACTCGATTATTTTCGAGCAATCACTTAAAACACAGAAACGACGGAGGGTTTCACAGAGTTTGAAAGACTTCTTTACGCTGTGAAACCCCCCGTCGTCTCTGTGTTTTAAATAACCCTCACTCCGAATCCCCAGTCAATTTCCTGTCGATCACAAAATTGCTCGTCTGCAACATCGAGCAACCATAGTCGCGCATCGCACGGGCGAGTTCGGGGAACCGTTGTTTTATGTTCGTCGGGTCGTCGGTTTTCCAGTTATAAAGCCCCGTCGAGCCTGATTTTCGGATGACATAAAGGTGCTCTGCATCGACGACGCCCATTTTTGTGTCCTGCGAAAAATAGGCGAAGGGCCGTTTTTCGCGCAGCAAATCCACGCCGAGCGTGTTGTTCACCCACGGTTTTCCGAGCATCCCCATGACGGTCGGGAAGATGTCGATTTGCATCCCGATGGCCGGGTTTCGCTCGTTTTTGTTCAAAAAACCGGGCGCATGGATGAAAAACGGGATATGGTTGTACGACATATCGACGTCGTTCGCGCTCTGGCGGGTGTTCAAACCATGGTCGCCGCACATGACGAAAATCGTGTTTTTGTACCAGTCCCGCGTCGCGCAACTGTCGAAAAAACGGCCCAACGCCCAGTCGGTGTACTCAAAAGTTGCGTCCACTTTGTCCGTGTTTTTCGTTTTAAAAATGGAAAATTCCGGGATTTGGTACGGCGGGTGCGTCGTGATGGTCAAGATCGTTGAAAAAATCGGCTGTCGGTTGATGGTGTCCCTGCTCATCGAATCGAGCCTTCCGAACGCGCCGTCGAGCAAAACCTCATCGGGGATGCCCCATGCGCCTACCTGTTTTTCGGGCGGATAAAACGATTTATCGACGATAAAATCAAAGCCGTTGCGCTCGAAAAAAGGGCCGATATTGTCAAATTCCTTCCCGTGCGTGCAGAAAAAAGAGGTCCGGTAGCCAGCGGTTTTCAGCGTGCGCGGCATCCCTGCGAAGTCGCATTCCTGTGCGCTGCGGCTGTTCATCGGGTGTTCCGACATGTGGACAGGGTAGCTGAAAAGCGAGCCGAAAAGCCCGTTCGAGGTGTGGATGCCGACCGAAAAAAAGTTGTCGAAAAAGAGGGTCCCCTGATTTTGTGCGAGCTGGTCGAGGCGCGGCGTGAGGCGGTTTTGGTTGCCCTGAACGCCCATTTTTGCAGCGGAAAGGCTTTCCACCAAAATCAAAACGACATTCGGACGGTTAACGGCGGACGACGGACGGCGGACGGTGGACGGCGGGTTTTTATCCCAAAGCGGTGATTTTTTGTCCAGAAAAAACGGCGCAGCGGGCGTGACTTTCCGCGCGATCGGCGAATCGAATTGCGGTTTTTTAATGCCCAAACTTTCTTGCACCCGCCCGACGGCCACTTTCACGGTGACGTAATTGATGTCAAAACGGCTCATCGAATTGAACCAAGTGTGGACCGGGTTGAGGCTCAACTGGTTCAAAAAACCTTCCGGGCAGATTTCCGCGTCGCGCAAATTGATGAGCGCGGGTGCGCGGAAACCGAAACACCCAAGATACAAAAGCACGAGACCGACCATCAAACTGGCCGATTTTTGCCGCCACGTCCAATCACCGGACAGGTTGGAATGCGTTTTTTTCCAAATGCGCCCGACCCATCGGCCCGTCGCGTAGATCATAATAATGCCCACAAAATAGAACGGATAATAGCTCACCTCGGTGAGCAAAAAACGGAGTTGTTGGCCGACATTGGAACTCCATTGGACGGCTGCGGTGGTCAGCCTTGAATTGAAAAACTGGAAATATGGAATGTCCGCGACCGCGATGACAAAGGCAATAATTACCAGCCCGATGCACCAAAAACGGATGGCCCGGCCGAGCCATTTTCGCTCAAAACCGAGAAAAAATGCCACAAAAAGCGCGAAAAATGGCACCAAAAGCCCATAACACGCTACTTGAATATCGAACCGCCCGCCGACCCAAAACGCTCTGCCGAGGTAATCCGAGGCGACCAGGTCGGGCCGGATATAAAATAACGCGGCATAGCGGCAAAACATGAAAACGACGACCAACACGAGCCACACGTAGATCAAAAAGCGGAGGTGGGCGGGGAAATATTGTTTAATTTTGTTCATTGCGGGGCAAAACTAAAAAGGGTTTCGAGTTTTGGGTTTCGAGTTTCGAGTCGCCCAGTTTTTTTGTTTCAAGTTGTGGAACAACCCAAAACGCGAAACTTTCCCACTCGAAACCCAAAACTCGAAACTTTCCATGAGGGATCAATATTTCACGCTCGCCGGGCCCAGCGAGGGCGAATTCAAAGACCGGGGCAGTAAGTTTTTTGGGTATGCGGATGCAGCCTTTTCGGAGGAGCAATGCCTTTTTTTTGTCGATAAAATCAAAAAAATGCACCCAAAAGCCCGGCATCATTGCTTCGCGTGGCGGCTCGGCCTCGACGACAACCGGCACCGGGCGAACGACGACGGTGAGCCGAGCGGGACCGCCGGGCGGCCAATCTTGAACCAAATTTATGCCGCCGATCTGACGAACGTGGCGGTCGTGGTCGTCCGATATTTTGGCGGGGTTTTGCTCGGCACATCCGGCCTCATAAATGCCTATCGGGAGGCCGCCGCGGAGGCCCTGCGGGCAGGCGAAAAACTCGAAAAAACGGTCTGCGATATTTATCGCCTGCGCTTTGAATATGCCCTCATGCCCGAAGTCATGGAGGCAGTGAAAAAGCTCGGCATCGAGGTCGCGGCGCAACATTTTGATGAAAATGGGCAGCTCGACATTGCCATCCGGCAGACCGAAACTGATGATAACTTGTTGAAAATCAAGGCTTTAGTTTTGAAAAAAAGCATCGAGGAAGCTGCGGGCATCGAAAAAATCGACGGGCTGGAAATTTCGTTTTTAGCCGTCCGGTGAACGGCGGACGGCGGACGGCGGACGTCAGCCGTCAGCCGTCCGCCGTTCGCCGTCAGCCGTCCGCCGTTCAAATTCAAAACAGGCGGCGCAAATTTCATGGAGGTCAAATCCGTCAAAGACCGTTTTCTTCAAAACATTCGCCCCGCTTTTGTCCAACCCAAAAAGGTAGGTCTTGTCATAATATACGAGCGCAATCTCGGCGGCCTCGGCCATTTCGCCCCGGTCAAGGGCCTCAATTGCGGACTTGAAATGCTGTCCACCGAGTTTTTTTTCGATGTTCGAAAAGGCTTTTTTCAGCCCATCGATGGGCTGGTCGGCATAATCGGCGCAGAGGTTTTTGACCCGCTCGGCATCCGGGACCTCGACAACGAAAATGGGCGCGACTTTCATTTTTTCCCAAAAACCGTTCGGGATAAAAATTTTCCCGATCGAATGGCTCTCGTTTTCGACCCAAACCGGGCGGGCCGGGTTTTGCGAACGCGCGGCAAAAAAAAGACGGTTCTCAAATTGCTCCACGGAGGGCTGTTCGAGTTCGCCGAGGGAACCGAAGGCCGAGCCTTTGTGGTGCGCAAGTGCCTCTAAATCAATGACTTGCGCGCCTTTTTTTGTCAAGGCCGATAAAATTTTGGTCTTGCCGGAGCCGGTTTTTCCGCCGAGGACGAGCAATTTCAATTCATTGTTTTCAAAAAAATCCGCCCCCGACTGCCGAAATTTTTTGTAGCCGCCCTCCAAAATCTTGACATCAAAACCGGTCATTCCCAAAAGCCAGGCGACGCTCCGGCTCCGTTGGCCACCGCGCCAACAATGGACGGCGACCTTTTTTTCAGGTGAAAAATTGGCCGCTCCGCGAACCAAATCCGCCATTTTTGGCCCGACAATCTCGAGGCCGCGAAGCATGGCAAGTTCCGCGCTTTTCTGTTTATAAATGGTGCCGACCTCGGCGCGTTCGTCGTTGGAAAAAAGGGGCAAATTGACCGCGCCGGGGATATGCCCATGCTCAAATTCGGCGGGCGAACGGACATCCAAAAGCGTGCGCCCGGCGGCCATTTCGCCCAAAAGCTGGTCGGAGGAAAGGTTGTTCATTTTCTCAAAAGTTGTTTTGTCGGTTGTGCTCATTCTTTGAAAATCAGGACTTTTCGCTCGCCCGGTTTTGCCCAGCCCCTGCATTGAAAAGCGGGCAATCTTCGAGCGATGACACCGAGGCCGTGACCGCATCGAGCGCG
>JANOQP010000207.1:0-3207 GCA_031414895.1 Saprospirales bacterium | reverse complement strand
CCCTGTCAAGTTCCAAACTGGAAATCGTGTTGCTGAACGCCATGCCGTGGATCAGGCCGAACAGGGCCGCGACCAAAATTTCCCGACCAAAAAACAGCGGGACGATGGCGTGGGCCGCCGAGACCAGGATCGAAACGGCGATCAATACCTCGATCCATTTGGTCGAAAAACCCATCCAGCCGAGGCTGCAAACGGCCAAGGTCAGCGAGTGGCCGACGGTAAATGCCGTGACCATTTTCAGGAGCCGGACGAGACCGAACCGCAGCCCGCCGAACCCTGCCCATTTTTTGCCGTCCGTTTTGAGCGGCGCGACGAGCAGGAGCATCATCAAAAACAACAAATGGTCGGTGCCCTCGGCAATATGGCCCATGCCCAAATGGCCCATCGCCATCATGCCCTTCCAAGTGCTGCCCGCCTCGATATTGACCAAAATCGGGTAAATTTCCCCGGTTTCGGTGTCCATTTTGACCACGGCCAGCTCTTTTGACTGTTCGTGGATGCCGTTTTCCCAGTCCTGTTTGATGTTGATGATGGCTTGGTGCGTGACCACTTGGTGCAAAACGGCATCGTAAAACAGGGTAAAATTTCGCGGGTCGGCGGCAGCGGTCGGCGGCGTGGCGGTCAGGCTTGCCCGAAATTCGGTGTATTTTCCGATCGCGGCATCGTCCGTTTCCACGATTTGGGCGTGGCCAAAACCAAGTTCCCAAAAGCCCGCGCCGGGGCTTTCCACTTTCAAATGCCGTGAAAAATAGGCCGTCAATTTTTCGGGAAATGCGAGATCCACCTTTTCGCCGAAGGCCGTTTCAAAATCCGAGAGCGGTACCTGAATGTCAAAAACCAACATTTTGGGCGTGATTTTCAGGTCGACCAACGTGTTGGGCATCGGGTGCGCGGTGGCCCGCAAGATCGCGCCGACGAGCAAAATGAAGGTCAATGCCTTTTTCATGTGGGGGGGGTTTTCAAAAAAAACGTCGTCGAGGTTTCGATCCCCGACGACGTTGGTGTTTTTCAAGATCAATTTTTGTGGCTCAAATTTTCGTCAACTGCCGCGTGGCGAAAGATGTGCCGTCGGCGTTTTTCACTTCCAAAACGCAATTATAGATGCCTTTCGGCAAATTTTGGACTTCCAATGGCATGGTGTGCTCGCCCGATGTCATGTTGAAACGAGACCCGGTCGACACTTTTTTGCCCGACATATCGAACAGGTTGACGGCGACCGTCGCCGATTTTTCGAGGTCGATTTTCAGGTTGGAAACCGATTGCGCCGGGTTCGGGAAAACCTCGAACTTGCCCAAAAACGGGTTCGCCGCCGCCGTCCCGACCGATGGGTTGCCGAGGCCACCGTAGTCCGATTGGCGGTCGCGCCAAACCGAATGCGGGTGTTTTGGGCTCAAAATGATGCCGTTTTGGGTCGAATATTCGATCCAGACGCGCGGCCCGTCGATGCGGACATAATCGTTTTGGTTGAGCAAATTGGCGTTGCCGGAATAGGCGACGTAGGTTTCGTCCAGCCCTGCGGTGTAAATCGCCATGATATCGGCCGCGTCAGCATCGGCAATGTCGGCAACGTAGGTGTTGATGGCCGCCAGCACGAGCGTTTTTTGGGCAACGGTCAATGTGCCGACCTTGATGCCGATCTTGGCGGTGGGGAACTGCCAATCCTTGTTTGGGCCGAGCACGATGTCGCCGAAGGTGGTGCCCACTTTGGCAACCGCCAATTCGGTGGACGAAAGCCCGGCCAACATCGCCGCCATCGCATCGCGTTCCTGCACGAGCGGCTGGTAAGTGTTCCCATCCTGTGTGAACGAGGCAAACGGTTCGATCCCGCGAAACGACGGTGTCGCGCCCGACAACTTGCCGGCCGAGTAGTTATTGGCAACGGCGACATGGTGGCCGCCGGTCATCAATTCCCAATCGCCCGTCAGGGAAGGTGCGCCGAGAAAGGCGATATAATAAAGGCCGTCGCCATAGCCGCTGCCGCCGCCATTTTCCGCCAGATATTGGTCGGCGGCCCAAAGGCCAAGTTGTTCGGCATAGCCTTCATTGGCACCGGTGCCGGTTGCGGCCTGTACAATGGCAAGCGCGGCGGCCAATTGGGTGGCGGTCAGGTCCTTGAAACGCAAACCGGGCCGACCGCTCAGCCCAACCGGAAGGTTCGACCATTTTTTTGCGTTGACGAGGGTCCGGTCGATCTGCAATGTGGTGATTTGGGCCGCAGAGAGCGTCGCCTTGAACGCATCGGCGAGGCAGACGAGTTTTTCGACACCGGTGAGCGCGTCGCAGGCCGCGCAAATTTTGACGGGCGCGGGCGTGGGGGGTGTTTCTTTTTTGAAAAAACCGAAAAAGGCCAATAAACTGGCAAAACTGAACAGTAAAACTTTCATGTGAAAATGGGTTGGTTTGATATGAACAACATGTTTTTGCACTCAACGGTTGATGGCAAAGCACGGGTTGCGTCAAAACCAAAAAGCCGGCCCCATCGACGAAAAACAATCGCGGGGCCGGCTTTTTGATTTTGGCTTTGGGCTTGAACTTGAGCCTAAAACCTGATCGGCTCGACCGTCCACCCCGCCAACCGGAGCAGCCGCACGACCCCTTTTGGCCCGCCCAAATGCCCCGCGCCGACGGCGAAAATGGTGGGCCGCTCGCGCAATTGTTCGCCAATCCGGGGGATCCAGTTTGCGTTGCGGTTGTTCAAAAGCAGGTCGGCATATTCGCTGAAATCGTCGCCCATGGCCTCGGTGGACATCGCGCCGATGTCCTGCGAAAGGTAAAGTTTGACCATTTTGTCAAATTCCGCGCTGCCGCCGTCGCCCGATTTGAGCGACTCGACGAGCATTTTGGCCTGCACATCGTACGGGATCGAATCAAAAACGGAGAGCTGGTAATCCACGGATTCGAGGCCGTCGGTCTTCATGCCGTTGTTTTTGGCTAGTTCGTAAAGTTCCATTTCCACGCTCGTCGTCGCGCCCGATTTTATGCCCTCCTGCCCGCCGCCCGCGTCGCCGAGCATCATCGAGGTGAACATGGGTTTCATCCGCTCGAACATATTTGCGGGCAGCCCTTTTTCTTCCATTTTCGCCCGGACGAGTTTGTAATCGTCGGCAGAAAGGAGGCTTTTGAGCGTTTTCCCACCGTTCATATTGGCCTTCGTGATGAGCGAGAGCATGGTCCCGATGCTCGTCATCTTGGCGAGATCGATCTCGG
>JANOQP010000206.1:0-4130 GCA_031414895.1 Saprospirales bacterium | reverse complement strand
GCGCACCTCGGAAGGGACTTTTTTCTCCGAAATCATCGCGGACAGTCTTCCCGCTAAAATCCGCGAAATATTGGCCGAAATCGTCGAGGCGCACGAAATCGCCGCCCGCGCCCACGACCAACTGGACAAGGAACTCGAAAGTTGGGTCGCCAGCCTTTGACCGCCAGCCCCAAAAAACCGCATTCCAATCAAATAACAATCAAATAAAATGAAGATCCAATTCCCTTTCGAGGTGCGCGGCATCGACTTTGAAATCACCGCCGAATACCATTTTGCCCAAAAATCAATGTCGTTTGGCGAACGCTTCGCCGAGCCGGATGACGAAGGCCACGTCGATTTTGAATTTGACCCGCCGATTTTCGGTTTCGGGGATTTGACCCGCGATGAGCAAAACGACCTGCTCCAAGCCGCCCACGACGAAGCCCACGAAACCGACCGCGAAAGCCAAGAACTTGAATTTGAATTTTACTAAAAACTACCATTTTATGAAATCCCCCCTTTTCGCGCAATGCGCAACCCTTGACGAGGCCAAAAAACTCTACAAAAAACTCGCTTTCCAATTGCACCCCGACATCCACGGCGCAGCCAGTACCGCCGCTTTTCAGGATATGCAAAACCAGTTCCACGCATTCCGCCCCGCCGCCGAAAACGAGAAATTCAAAGGAGAATTTGAGCAATGGAACGCGGGCGCATTTATGGCCGTCGTGGACGATTTGCACAAAATCCCCGGCTTGATCGTCGAAGTGTGCGGGAGTTTTATTTGGGTGAGCGGCGACACAAAGCCAAACCGCGAGGCCATCAAGTCAATCGACACCCGCGACTATTTCCGCCCCGCCCAATGGCATCGAGAAAAAGAAAAATGGTTTTTCAGCCCCGCCGATTATTTCCGCCGCTCAAAAGAAGGTTTGTCCATGGAGGAAATACGCGCCAAATACGGCTCCGAAATCCGCGACACGCAGAAACCGCCAACACGCCGCCAAATCCAATAAAACCGCCCCAAAAAACCAATTTTCCAAACTCAATTTCTCACTTCTCAATTTTTCAAAAAAATGGCAAAAGACACTTCCCAACTCGCAGCCGTCGAGTTATCGCACCTCATGAACGCCGATACTGGCGAAATCCACCCGCTCAAATACCGGGTGGGCAGCCCCCGCGCTTATCGTTTCGATGCCGGAAAGGGCCAAGTGAACCGCGACGGACAGGAAATTATCACCAAATCCGGTGAGCCGTTCAGCTTTATTCCCGTCGCTTGGCGCGTGTTAAACGACAACCTTTTTGACATGGGCCGCAAAAAATGGGCAGAAATGTTCTTTGTGAACCAACACGGGATCCTTTGCTCAATCATGTTCCACACATACACCGTCGAAAGTTTGATTGAAATAGAATCAGACCTTTTTTACGACGACCTGAAAATCACGGACGTGGTTTTGACCATCAAACCGGAGGCCAAAACCTCCAAAAAACTGGACGAGGCCACCCAAAAACCAATGGCCTATTACATCGGAAAATGGACGTTCGAGGCCGCAAAGCCCGACGTTTTGGAGGCCATGAAAGCCATGACCGCCGGACAGGAAATCTACCGCCTCGACACCTTCAAAAATACCGCCGTCCCCGGCCCTTCCTTCAATTACGCCCTCGATGGCGAATATGAATGTCAAAAACAGTTGCCCCAACCGACCGAAGCGGAGAAATTGGGCTTGGAGGTTGAAACCGCCGCCGAGAAATGAAGCCCCGCCGATACAAACCGAACCCCGGGCGGTATGCCCGCGATCGAGAAAACAAATTGAAGTGGTTTTTGATTGCGTGCAGGCGCGCCGGGGTTTCGGAGGCGGAAACCGCCGATTTGGTGGCATGTTTCGTGGTTTTCCAAAAACTCGCAACCAAAAAACAAATCGGCTTCGCCTCCCTCCCCTTTACCGCCCGCCAGTTCCAAAAGTTCGGCCCGCCCGAACCCGCGCTAAAATCCGCCGCCTACAAAATTCTTCGTGACCTCGGCATTGATTGACCGCCCCGCGCCGCGGGCTTGTTGCTTTTTTGACCGCCGACCCCAAAAACCGTTTTTCTAAACCTTCAATTTTTTGAAAAATGAACAAGGAAATCCACCGCGATACCCTCAAAAAAATTGCCCAAAACCCAGAAGCCTTCATCCTCGCGGTCATGGCCATGCGCGAGGCCCAAAAATCCTACTTCGCAAAAAGGACAATAGACGCGCTCGAACTGTCAAAAAGGCTCGAAAGGCTCATCGACGCGACGTTGAATGAAAAACCCGCACCAAACACGCTTTTCTCATGAAATTGATAGACCTGAACACCGCCAAATCAATCCCTCCCGAAATCTCCACCCATTTCGCCGAGAACATCGTGGGGGCATGGTTCCATGCTAATGCAGTTGAAAAAACCCCGTTGCACGTCGGCCCTTACATCGCAAAACGTCCTTTCCATGTTTCGGCAGCTCTGGGGCCGCGCAGTTTTTACGACGAGGAAACCCAATATGTGGAAAGAGCAAATTGGGATATTGAGCCAATTGTCGGCGCATCCCACGAGCAATGGCCGGTGTTCGAGCAGTCTTTTTTCGATTCACGCATCAAACCGCTTTTGAAATGAACATCAAATTCAACCTCCAAACCCCCAATTTCTACCGGATTTCCGACGACGAATACCGAAAACTGCCCGCTTGGAACAATTCGAGCCTCGGCAACCTGTTCCACATCGTTCAGGGTCACGACCTCACAAAAAAGCCCGAAAAAGCGTTCAATTTCGGCGCGGCCTTCCATCACATGACGCTCGAACCGGGCGACTGGAATTTGAGCGACTGGAAATTGCAGCCCGCCGAAATCCGCCATTTGGAGGCCATGAACGCCAAAATTGACCAAACGCCCGGTTTGCGGGCCTTTTTGGCCACCGGACGGCGCGAATTGGTTTGCACATGGCGCGACCCGGCCACTCGGTTGCCCTGCAAAGGCAAAATCGACCTTTTGACCGCAAACGGCGATTATTGCGTCGACCTCAAAACCACGTCCGCCCGCGACGAAACCGAGTTTTTGGAAAGTTGCGCCAAATACGATTACGACCGTCAGGCGGCTTTTTACGCGGACGGAGCGCAGCGGCCCCGCTTCCTGTTTATCGGTTTTCAAAAAACCGTCCCGTACAACATCTATTTTTTTGAAACCGACCACGAAAAACCGTTTTTCCAACAAGGCCGGAAGCGGTACAGGTTTTTGATGAGAAAAGCCGCCGAGCGCGGCTGGAACACGCCGGAAGGCATGATTGACCACATTTCGGACAAAATAATCGAATCGCTCATTCCTGAAACCGCCGACGCATGAAACACACGACCGAAACACGCGCCCGCGCCGTCGCTTTGCTCCTCGATGGTAACAGTTACGATTTTGTTGAAACCGAAACCGGAGTTGGTTACAATACGCTGAAAGTTTGGAAAAACCGTTTCAAAAACAGTGAAACTGAAACCGTGAAACCGAAACCAGTTGCACGCGCCCCGAAACCTGAAACCGTGAAACCGTTACAAATTGAAACCGAAACCGAAACCGTTACCGTTGCCGAAACTCCGTTACCGCGTTTCATTTACACGCCGCCCGTTACTTCCACTTTTGAAACCGAAACCTTTATAGCAGATTCTGAAACCGAAGCAAACTTTACTTGGAAAGATGCCGGATTGATTGCAGCCGTCGTCATCCTTTGCGCAGCGTCCATTTTGTCCGTCGGATTGGTCTTGGCGCATTCGTTCCCAGTTTGGTACGGCGGATACATGATTGCAACCGTCGTTTGTACCGCGCCCGTGTTGCTGTTACTTTCAAAACGTGTAACGGTTACAATTGCTTGGGTTACAATGATTTTGGCCTTCGTCGTCGAAGTGGTTTGTAACGCCGTCGCTATTTGCGTGAAAATTGAAACCGAAACCGAAACCGGGATTTTGTCCGCCGTTTCAAAACTGTCGCTTGAAACCGTTGGCGACATCCTTTTCGCTTGGCTGCTTGGCCTTGCGTTCATTCAGCGTCATGACCTTCATGTAGAGTTTTTCGTCTACGAAGGGTCCTTTTTTGCTGCTTCTGCTCATCGGTGCTCCGGTTCAAATCAGCAGTGCAATGCACCGCCGCTAATCACTAAATCAGA
>JANOQP010000205.1:0-2974 GCA_031414895.1 Saprospirales bacterium | reverse complement strand
TTTTGAGTTGTGGAACAACATAAAACTTGAAACTGGGCCACTCAAAACTCGAAACCCAAAACTCGAAACTTTCACCAAATGGGGCAGGCCTCCAAATGGATCTTGTCCGGCCAAAAAATGCGCGTCGTTTCCTCAAATGATTTCGTGAAATCGGAGACAAAAAACTGGTGCGGATGCCGCTTTTTTGAGTTGAGCAGGTTGTGCGCTGCGAGTGTTTTTTCGACCGCAGCCGCTGTAACTGCTTGACTGTCAATTACTTCGACCTTGTTTTCAAAAAAATCAACAATGTCCTGTCGGATGAGCGGGTAATGGGTACAGGCCAGTAAAAGTGCCTCGATGCCCACGAGCGAAGGGTGCGAAAGGTAGTTTTCGATGACCGTTGAGGAGAGTTTGTCGTGGAAAAAACCTTCCTCGATCATCGGCGCGAGAAGGGGCGTGGCGAGCGGGCAGACCTTGAGCGTCGGTTTTTTTTCCAAAAGCTTGAGCTCATAGACACGGCTGTTGATGGTCGCCTTCGTGGCGATGATGCCGACTTTTTTGAAATCGGCGGCGGCCACTTTTTCAACGAGCGGGTCCACGACGTTCACAAAAAGGGTCTCGCCGCGAAAAAAATCGAGCAGCACCGGATAGGCCGCCGAGGAGGCCGAATTGCAGGCAATGACGATCATTTTGCAATTTTTTTCCAACAAAAAACGGGCGATACGGAGGCAATAATAGCGGATCGAGTCCGCGCTTTTATCGCCGTAGGGCATGTGGGCCGTGTCGCCGAAATAGATGATCTCTTCTTCCGGGAGGCGTTCTGCGATGGCGCGGGCGATGGTCAGTCCGCCGATGCCGGAGTCAAAAATGCCGATGGGCCGGGCGGCGGACTGGTTTGTATTTGTCTGGTCGATGGCTTAAAATTTTGGCACAAAAAAAAGCCTCCGCAGGGAATAATCATTCCCTGGAAGGCTCGAAAACATAAACAGCAGGATTTCTTTTCAGACTGCGCTGATTTTTTTGATCACGCGGAACATCCGGGTCGTTTCGTTCACTTCTTCCTCGAACGGGTCATTGTCGAAATAATTGGCCGAAATGAGCTTCAAGCGCACGAGCCGTCCCCGGTTGTTGTGGATTTTTTGGACATATTTCACCCAAACCTGTCCATTGTTTTTGATGGCATAAATATCGTTGTCCTTGATGTCGGTGATGTTCTCGACCTCGCGGCAAACAACAATGTCCTGATTTTTGATGACCGGGTCCATGGAGCCGCCGGAAATCGGGAAGGCAACGAGGCCGCTGCCCGCGACACCGGGGATGGAGAAAAAGTTGCTGTCCTCCGCCGCGCTTTCCGCGCCGATGGTCGCACCGGCGAAGGCACGGATGGAGGTGAACAGGATATTCCCCGGGCGGTCGTTGAGTTGGCGTTCGGAGCGCAAAAATTTGTCGCTCGCGTCAAAACCGAACGGCGTGCCGATGCCGTGGAGCATCCAAGTTTCGTTGATGCCAAACATCCGGCAGAAGGTCTGCGCCTGGTTGTAATCAATGACGCGCTTGGAATCACCGTTTAAAAAAGCGCGGATGATATGTCCGTAGGCTTTATTGCCGAGCACTTTTTCGGCCACATCGCCGACGCCTTTTCCGTTGCGGTCGTTCTTGACGATGAGGCCGCGCTGTTCGAGCAGTTGGAAGGCTTGAACGAAGCGTTCGTTCAACTCTATCCGGTCGTTTTTAATCATAATCCGTTTGATTTAGGCAAGTGAGTGATATGTGTTTGAGGGCCTAAATTTTTCTCTTTAATTCGAGTGCAAATCTAAAACAAAAAGTATTTAGCAAACAAATCGTTTCGACACTTTTTTTAAAAAAAGTTTTGACGCAGGTCAGGGCCGCATACGTCCTATTGATTTCTGTGTAATTTTGCCTCAAATTAAAGGGTTTCGAGTTTCGGGTTCAATAACCCGAAGCCAAAAACTCAAAACTTGAAACTCTCATGGGCGTTATTATTTCTCTTTTGAACCATAAAGGCGGCGTCGGGAAGACCACGAGCGCGATCAATATCGGCGCCGGGCTGGTCGAACTGGGCAAAAAAGTCCTCCTCCTCGACCTCGACCCGCAGGCCAATTTGACCCTCGCGCTCGGCGTACCGCGTTCAAAATCAACGATTTACGAGGCCCTGCGCGGCGAATCCGAGCTCGAACCGATCACCATCAAACCGAATCTCGATGTCGTCATTTCGTCACTCGACCTTTCCGGCGCAGAGCTCGAGCTCATCAACGAGGCGGGCCGCGAGTACATCCTTCGCGAACTTTTGAGCCAAGTCGATGAGGACTATGATTTCATTATCATTGACTGTCCGCCATCGCTCGGCCTGCTCACGCTGAACGCACTGACAAGCAGCCGTTTTGTGATGATCCCGTTGCAGACCGAATTTTTGGCCCTACAAGGCTTGGCGAAAATCAAACAGGTTATTGATAAAGTGCGTTTCCGGTTGAACAAAAACCTCGAGATCGGCGGCGTTTTCGCCACGATGTACGATTCGCGCCGAGTCCTCAACCGCGATGTTGTCGAGACGATCCACAAATATTTCGCCGACAAGGTTTTCAAAACCTATATCCGCGACAACGTTGCCCTCGCCGAAGCGCCCGCGCAACGGAAGGACATTTTCAGCTACGCGCCCAACTCGGCTGGGTCAAAAGATTACCTCTCGCTGGCCAAGGAAATCCTCGTCCGGGTCGAAGAACTGGGCATCGCCGCGCCAATCGCGCCACAAAAAATGGAAAAAGAAGCCTAAAAATGGTGGACGGCAGACGGCCAACGGATAACGGGTTTCCCCGTCCGCCGTTGGCCGTCCGCCGTCTGTCGTCAACCATATATAATGAGCAAGAAAAAATTCAGCACCGGCCTCGACAGCGTTTTTACGGTCGAAAAAGAGGAGACGTTTTTGATGTCCGATGGCGGCGGCACGGAGATGCAGGCCAAGCCCGTCGAGCGGCGG
>JANOQP010000204.1:0-5091 GCA_031414895.1 Saprospirales bacterium | reverse complement strand
GGCGGAAGAGCTTCATTTTGAAGAAAACAGGGCGGGCGGGTTTGGGTTTATGGGCGGTTTGTGGGGCGCAAAGTTATTTTTGCCAACCCTTTCCTGCTTTTTGGCGGGCAAAACTTCACCGCAGCCGTCCATTTTATTTTGCCCTGTTTCGCCTGCTCTTATAGTTTTAACGATGGGCAACCACCACCTTTTCTGTTTGGAAAGTACGCCCATTTTCCGAAAAGGAGATGAAATAAACCCCCGGCGGCCAGTCCCCGCATTCTATCTTTTTTGAAGAAATCCCGACCGCCAACGGCTCGGAAAACACCGCCCGCCCCGATTCCGAAAGCACCTCGACCCGCGCGTTCCGATAGGGCAATGCCTCAAAAAAGCGCATTTCAAAATAGTCGCTCGCCGGGTTGGGCGCGATACTGAACCAAACCTGACGGCCCACGAGCGGCTGCCCCGGCTCGTCCACGGCGACGGTGCTGTTTAGGTAAAGCACGCTGTCTTGGCAGCCCGGCAGCATGCAGCCCATGGAGTCGAGCTTGATGACCCAGAGATTGGTCGGCGTGTAGGCCGGGTAAAAATCTTGGCTGCCGCTGATGACGAGGTAGCCATCTTCGTCCTCAAGGGCGTTTTCCCAATAATCACTCTGCGTTTCCGTCGGGCGGAGGCCAACAAAAGAGGTATCGCGCACCCATCTCGACCATTTCAGAACCCCATCAGGCGACATTCTGAACAACCACGGGCGATAGAGGTGGTTGTCGCCGTCGATATGGTTGTTGGCGATGCCGACGATATCACCGTTTTTGCAAGGGATAATCCTGAACAGGCTCAAGTACTGTTCCTTAACAAAGGAATATCGCCATTTTTCATCCAAATTTTTATCAAGCCCCAAAATCACTTGCCGATCGCCCGGCAGGTTGTCTTCATAGGTATAGCTCAAGGCCACGCCATTGTTGGGCAACAAGGCTATATCGATGGTTTCATCAAAATAATAGTCGCGGTTTGACCAATACTGCGCCGAGTCAAGGGTTTGGCCCAACGAGTCGAGCCGCCAAACAAGCGACCCGGTTATCGGTATCCAATGAATCGATGTTCCAAAGTCAATGGAATCTTTTCTCTTCCCGCCGAGACTGGTGAGGATGCTTCCGTCCTCGGCCACTTGGATATCGGCGGTGAAGTTCCCGTAGAGGAGGTTCGGGTAACCGTTGAGCTTCAAGAGCCGTCGCCAGAGTATATTGCCAAGGGAGTCGAAGCGGATAACGTAGTTGTTGTAGGTTGTGTCGGTTTCATCGTAGTTATAGGTGAACATCAGGATGCTTTTGTCTTTGTATTCGCGTAGACGGTGTACACCTTCTTTTCTATCCAGTCTGTGTGTCCAAATTGTGTCAAGGTTTTTGTCGAGTTTGGCCAAACATGAAAAGCCATAATAGGGGTTATCATATTTAACACCACCTACAACAAATTCATCTTCCTTTGTCGAAGAAACTACCCGTTGAAACTGGAAAAGACCTAAATTCGTTTCTTGTCTGATACTATCTAGTAAAACAATGTTGCCTTGCTTGTCCAACCTTAAAATTCCGTTGCAACCCCCTCCATCCTCGCAAAAAGCCCTTTGACTAACTAAATAGCCGCCTTTGATTTCGCCCAAATCATTTTGACTTTCTAAAATAAGGACATTATAGCTCTTGCTAAAGGTGTTTTGGGAAATAATGCTATTGTAGCTCAATGCCAATAGCATTGAGAAGAAGATATATTTCATGACTGTCGTTTTTGAAAATGCAAAAAGCCATAGCCCGGGCGAATGCCCAGGCTATGAAAGAGAAAAACAGCACAATCAATGTGCGACAATCAATTTTTGTACGGAAAGCTGGCGACCACTTGCATCTTTTAGGCGAACCAAAAAGACACCGACGGGGAAGCCATCAGTTTGAACGTAGGCTGTTTCGGCATCAAGTTTTTGGGAGAAAACAACTTGGCCAACCGCATTTTCGAGCGTCAAGGTTGCGTTCCAAGTGGGCTGCCATGCTTCGATGCGCAGTTCGACAAAGCCATCGGCCGGGTTGGGTGCGACCGCGATGAGCTGTTCACCCGAAACCGGGACTTTTTTCCATTTTTTGGCTTCGTCAGGCTCGGAGGTGAGCGAAATCACCTCGTCCTCTGGCTCATCAAAATTGATGAACTTGCGCGTAATCAGGTAATAGATTGCCCGTGCGTTTGCGCCGACCGAAGTGGGCGTTTTGGCGACGGTTTCCCTTTTTTCAGACAAAAAGGGGATGTTTTGATATAAATAGATTGCTTTTGCCATGATTTTGAAGATTTTCTAATGAACAACCACCACTTTTTCTGTCTGAAAAGTACGCCCGTTCTCCGAAAAAGTGATGAAATAAACCCCCGGCGGCCAATCCACACAGTCGATTTTTTTGGATGAAACCCCGACGGGCAACCCCTCCGAGAAAACCGACCGCCCCGATTCCGAGACCACCTCGACCCGTGCATTTCGATAGGGCAATGCCTCAAAAAAGCGCATTTCAAAAAAATTATTGGCGGGATTGGGCGCGATATTGAACCAGACCTGACGGCCCACGACCGGCTGCCCCGGCTCGTCTACGGCGACGGTGCTGTTGAGGTAAAGTACGCTGTCCTGACAGCCGGGCACCATGCAACCCATGGAGTCGAGCTTGATGACCCAAAGGTTGGTCGGCGTGTAGGCCGTTTCAAAATCTTGGCTCCCGGCTATGACCAGATAGCCGTCCTCGTCTTCAAGAACGTTTTCAAAGAAATCGTCCTGAAACTGGGTCGGCAAAAGCCCCACAAAAGACGTATCCCGCACCCACCTCGACCATTTTAGCACACCGTCCGGCGACATCCTGAACAGCCACGGACGATAGGTATGGTTGTCGCCATTGATATGATTGTTGGCAATGCCGACGATATCGCCGTTTTTGCAGGGGATTATCTTGAACAGTCGCATGAGCGACTCTTTGACAAAGGAATACCGCCATTTTTCTTCTAAATTTTCATCCAGCCCAAGTATTACCTGCCTTTTGCCCGGGAGATTGTCCTCGTAGGTATAGCACAGTGCCACGCCATTGTTGGGCAGTAGGGCAATATCGACGGTTTCATCAAAATAATGGTCACGGTTTGACCAATATTGGGCAGAGTCGAGGGTCTGGCCCAGCGGGTGGAGCCGCCCGACCAAAGAGGCGGTCACAGGCCAAAAACCGTTGTTGGGCGGGATATTGACCCATTGCTTGCTCCTGCCGCCGAGGCTGGTTAGGATGCTCCCGTCTTCGGAGACTTGGATATCGGCGGTAAAGTTCCCATACAATATGTTCGGGTAGCCGTTGAGCTTCAGCAACCGCCGCCACATGATATTGCCTGTTGAGTCCAGCCGGATGATGTAGTTCCTGTATTTGTTTAAGGTGGTGTCGATTGGGTCCACATGGTAGGTGAACATCAGGAAACTGTTGTCCTTGTATGCAGTCAACCGACGGCAACTTTCTATTCTGTCCAATTTTTGTGTCCAAATGGTGTCCAGGTTATTGTCCAGTTTGGCTAAACGAATAAACCCATAGTCAGGGTTTTCGTATTTGTATCCAGCGACAAAAAAACTTTCGTCATTTGTTGAAGCAAGAAGCCTCTGAAATTTAAATAAACCTAAATCAGATTCCTGTCTGATACTATCCAATAAGACTACCATTCCTTGTTTATTGATATGGAGTATCCCATTGCAGCCACCCCCGTCTTCACAAAAGGCTCTTTGGTTTATTAAGTAGCCATCTTGTGTTTCACCCATATCATTATGGTTTTCAGCAATAAGTACATTGTAGCTTTTGCTGAATGTATTTTGGGAATAAATGCTGTTGAAGCTCAATGCAAATAGCATTGAAAGATTAAGAAATTTCATGATTGTCGATTTTGGAAATGCAAAAAGCCATAGCCCGGGCTGTGTGCCCGGGCTATGGAAGAACCTAATGCACGATCAATGTGCGACAATCAATTTTTGTACGGAAAGCAGGTGACCGCTTGCGTCTTTCAAACGGGCGAAATAAACACCGGCCGGATAGCCGTCGGTCTGAACATAGGCAGTTTCAGCTTCTAATTTTTTGGAGAAAACAACCTGCCCGACCGCGTTTTCCAAGGTCAAGGTTGCGTTCCAGCCCAGTTGCCAAGCCTCGACACGCAGTTCCACGAAACCATCTGCCGGGTTTGGGGAGACAGCGATAAGCTGTTCGCCGACGGCTGGTATTTTCTTCCAAATTGGGCCGGATTCGGGACTGGAAGAAAGCGAAATGGCCTCATCTTCCGGTTCATCAAAATTAATGAACTTGCGGGTAATCAAGTAGTAAATTGCCCGTGCGTTCGCGCCGACCGAAGTGGGCGTTTTGGCGACGGTTTCAAGCAATGCCTTGTTCGGAGCGTTCAATTGGTACTGCACCGTTGGGTCGGCCTCCAAATCGAGGTGAACTTGCTGCACCTGTTTGAACCATGAATCCTCTTGCGTGGCCGACGGGTAGGCGTTCAGCACGGATTGGGCGGCAAACAGGTCATTTTGCGCCAATTTGGTCTTGAACAACCATTTTTGGGCAGAAATTGAGTTGTTTCCTGCCAACACACTCTCTGCAAGCGTCCAGTCATGGGCGTTCAATGCAGCAATAACCACTTCGCCCATACCTGTTTCGTACTTGACCTTGAGGGCGTCTTCCTCGATTTCGAGCGTCCGCCGCGCCGAAATATTACCGCTGTTCCTGGCGGCAACGAGCGCATTCCATGTGCTTGTGCCAACATTGTTTTGGGCAGCGGCCATTACTTCATCTGTCAAGGGTCCATTGGCGGTCAGATAGCCTTCCCGGTTTGAGGTCGGCATTCCCGAGGCATTTGCTACGGCTTTCAGTACGGCATCGGAGAGATATGGAGTGGCTGCGGTCAGCTTGTCCAAAGTGGTTTGGCTACTGGGCATTGTTGAGACAGCCAACAGAAGATTGGATTGGCTGCCGCCGTCGTAGGTTCCGGCAATTGTGTTCAACCTCGTTTTGGTGCTGTCCAAACAGGGTTTGGTTTTGCAGCGGCCGGGGTTTTCGGGAGCAAAAAAGGAAATGCACT
>JANOQP010000203.1:0-4430 GCA_031414895.1 Saprospirales bacterium | reverse complement strand
CATGACATCATACGTTTCGCCGTTGCCGATTATCAATCTGTCCACTTTGACGGGTTCCACGTCCATGCCGTCGCTGCCGATAACCGTCATTTTGCCGCCCGCAAACTGCACCCAGAAATAAGAAGACGCGCCGCCGTTGATTAATCGGACGCGGACGTTTTCGCCGTTTTTGTGGGAAGGCTGTTTTTGCGTTGTTTTTCCATTTATTAAAAAGCGGTCGTAGGCAATATCGGACACATCCATCGGCAACATCCGCTTCCATTCGTTGGCCAGTTTTGTTCCAAAATGGCCTTTCAACAATGCCTCGCCGTAGTTTTGGGTAGAACCTTTTTTGATGGAATACCAATCGGAAGCAACGTGCAGGCGGCGGTTTATTTGAACCGGGTTTTCGTTCGTCCATTCGCTCAAAAGCACGACGTGTTCGGGCTGTTTGTCTGCCGTTCGGAGGGTAGGGTCATCCCCTTTTTTATGGATGACAAACGCGCCGTACAACCCGATTTGCTCCATCAAATCGTGCGAATGGTACCAATAAGTGCCGTTTTGGACAATCGGGAAGGTGAAAAGGTGGGTCGTGTTTGGCAAAATCGGCGCGGTCGTCAGGTAAGAAACGCCGTCAAATTGGTTGGGCAAAATGATGCCGTGCCAGTGCATCGAAGTCGGTGTTTTCAATTGGTTGTGGACATAAATCACCGCCGAATCGCCTTCCGTAAAATGCAGGGCCGGGGCAGGGATTTGGCCGTTTATGGCCATCGCCTTCGCGTTTTTGCCGGTAAAATTGACGGTCGTATCACGCACATAAAGATGATAGGTCACGGTTTTTGACGGCTTGTCCGCGATTGTTTTTGTTGGGCTGGCTTTCTGTTTTTGGGCGGGTTTGTTGTCTGTTTTTTGTGCCGCTTTTGGGGTTTCGTTTTTGGGCTTGTCCATGTTTTTCATGTCGTGCTGTGCGGCGACAGAAAAACAAATGGCCAATCCGAAGAGGGCTGATAATGTTCTTTTCATTTTATTTTTTTTAAAAAAATTAAAAGCATTTTTAATCTTAAAAGATACGGCGTTTGGATTTTATCGCATCCAAAAAAGCATGGCCAAACTCATCGCTATCATCAAAGCATCTTCAATAATGGTAACAGTGCTCATCGGCAAATTGAACACGGTCCCCAAACAGACGCATTGGATTTTTCGTTTGTCCAACACACTTTGCAACACGCCAACAACACTGATTGACATGACGACAAGCGTCACGGCATTGGTCAGCATCGGCTGGAAATCGGTCAAAAATGCCAGGCCCAAAGCCAGTTCCATAAAAGCATAAACAAATCCCCAAGCCGGGATACGCCTTGCGACCACATCGTACATGGCGAAACTCGCTGCAAACCCTTTCAAATCGAGCAACTTGAAAAAGGAAAAAACAAAAAAGAAACCTGCCATGAAATGGCGCATCCATTGCATCCAATCGAAACGCCCATTTTCGGCCTGAACCAATAATGTAACCAATGAAATGTACCCAAAAATCAACAACAGGGGCTTATAGGTTTCAAACCAACTTCTGGTTTGCCCGGTAGTTTCATCGTGCTGGATTGTTGAAATCTGGTATTTGCTGGCCGTGCCGCCCAGTGCTTTTTGCAAATCGGGCAACGGGATGTGTTTGTCCATGGTAATCGTGGCCGTGTTCGTATCTTTTGAAACTTCCACGGCCGTTATGTCGGGCAAAGCGAGCAAACCTTTTTTTACGGTGGTTTCGCAACCGCCGCAGGTCATGCCCGTGAGTTGATAGGTATGTGTCATTTTCTTTGAAATTTTAAAAAGAGCGACACCACTCGTTGGATACGGTTTGTCCATAAACGCCAACAAGTGGTATCGCCCCCGGTGTTGCGGTTGCTTACATTTTGCAGGCTTCCGCGCACTTTTTGCAGGCCGCCGCGCATTGTTTGCAGCAATCCATGTCGTGCTTTTCGCATTCAGCGGCGCAAGCCTCGCAACACGTCACGCACAGCGCACAGAGCGCATCCGAAAACTGCGAATCGCGGGCGCACAACCGGGCGCAAAGCGCACAGATGTCGGCACAATCACGGCAAACCTTGACGCAGTTTTCATGCCCCGGCAAGGTGCAGCACATGGTGCAACATTGCTCGCATTCGACGAGACAGGCCAGACAGGCCTCGATACAATTTTGGCGATTTTTCATCCTTTTAAAAGATTGATTTGTGAAAGAATCTTCACAGTTCAAAGGTCAATCTTCTATTGAAACCGGTTGTTGCACAATTATGAAAAGCAATTGCGGAATTCACACGTTTTCATTGAGGAACACTTATGAAACAACATTTTTTTGTGTGGGGCAATAGTGGGCCGCTATCTATTTTAGTGCAGGTTTGGAAATTGGGCAAACCATTTTTTTCAATGCAAAAATTAGTGGCCGGTGAACTACTGTTTCAAAACCCGCTGCGCCGCCACGCGCCTCAATTTTGCAGCACCACTTTCCGGCAAACAGCCCGCCCGTTGGCCTGTATTTTCAAAAAATAAACCCCCGTCGGAACCTCCGGCAAATCCAGCCGGACCTCGCCCAAATTGTCCGAAAAAACGGCACCGGACCAGCGGCGCACGACTTTCCCCGATACATCCACCAGTTCGACCGATTGAATATTTTGCCCTTTTTCGGAAGCCAATTGAACCAGGATTTCGCGCCCCGTCGGGTTGGGGAAAACCAATATTTCTGAACCTGCGATTGGGCTTTCGACCGCAACCGATGCCTTGCCCGGCAAGACCTGCACGATTTGCGCGACCGACGGAATATCGTCCACCATGCCAAAAAGCATGTACCAACCGGGCATGAGCCGTAGGCTGTCGGCGGGCAAAGTGGCCGAAACTTGATTGCCGTTTTGGGTGAAATCCAGTTCGAGCATCCGTCCGTTGCCGGAGTTCATGAAATGGGTCATCACGGCGTTGGACATCAAGACCACTTTGGTCAGCGCGTTGGTTTTTCGCGCCTCAAATTGGATGGTTTCGCCGCGCTGGAAAACGGATTTGTAGAAATTCGAGAGTTACTGCCGGATGCCGCGAAACAAAAACGGCGGCTAAAACTCCTCGATAACGCTTTTCGGCGGCTCGTTGCCCGGCTGCCCTTCGCCACCTGCGGCGATGACGCGCCCATCGGGGACGAGGATGGTGATGGCGTGGTATTCGCGCTTCATGTTCATGTCCGCGAGCCGCCGCCAGGTGTCCGCGAGCGGGTCAAATTGGTCGGTCAGGCCCATGTATCCCCAATTGTTCACGGGGGTCGGGTCGGTGTTTTCCTCTTTGAAACCGCCCATGACCAGCATTTTTTGGTCGGGCAAAAGCACGGCTTTGGCGCGGGAACGGGTCGGGGCGAACTGGCTGCCGAGCGTCCATTTGTCCAGTTCGGGGTCGTAGATTTCAATGTTCACACCCGGCTGCCCGGCGGTGAACGATTTGTAGCCGACCGCCACGACGCGCCCGTCGGCGAGCATCGCCAGTTCGTGGTCGCAATGGTCGCCGTTGGGCAGGCGGTTTCCCTGCACAAAATCGGCGGCCAAATCCCATTGCAAAGTGGCGGGGTCGAACAGTTGCGGCGGGCGGAAGGTCATCAGGATTTTCCCCGTAAAAAGCGGCACGACGGCGGAAACCTCGTTGCCGAATTTCACGGTATCCGCCCAAACGGACTGCCCTGTGGCGGGGTCATAAACTTCCGAAGTGTTCACCCGAATCGGGTTGTTCAGCCCGCCGCCGCCCACGACCAGCACTTTTTCATCAAAAAGTGGCGCGACGGTCGGGTACCAGCGGTAATCGAGCATGTCCGGCTGCCAGGCCCATTGCTGCGTCGTCGGGTTGAAGGTTTTGACCCGACGGCAACCGGGTCCGTAGATTTCCTGCAACGTGCCGCCGAAAAATTCGAGGTTCCCGTTGGTCAGCAAAACCTGCCCGACGCAGCCCTGCACCTGGTTGTGGCCTTTTGCAAAAGCGGTGTCGTTTTCGGTCGGCACGAAAAAAAACGGGTCCTTCGTGCTGTGGCAATAATAGATGCTGCCGTCGGGCATCAGCACGCCGAGGTCGGTGCCGCCGAGCGGTTCGGGCGAGTCCATGATGGTTTGCCACGCGCCTTTTTCCGTTTCGGGTTCGAGTTGGGCGTTGTGGACGACGGTGCCGATGATGCCCGTTGTGGTGTTCTCAAAATAGGCGAACCCCGGTTTTGCCACGCCGAACATGAAATAATTGGGGTCGAGGTTTTCAAAAAGATAGGCCCCATTGGCATCCGTTCGGGTCTCCCGAAACTTGCTCGTGTCCACAAGAAAAACGGTGACCCGGGCATCCGCGACAGGTGCGCCGCCGGGGTCGGTGACCGTGCCGATGAGGGTTTGGGCGGACAGGGAAAATGCGAAACCCAATGCCAACATCATTGACAGCACTTTTTGATG
>JANOQP010000202.1:0-2504 GCA_031414895.1 Saprospirales bacterium | reverse complement strand
GGGCTGGGGGGGGCTTCTTTCCCCATCCATTTGAAGCTCGACACGGGGATGCGGCGGCTAGGTTTTGAGGAAAAAGACCTGCCGGAGCTGATCCGTTTTTTGAAAAAAAACCCCGCGCTCGATGTCCGCTCCATTTTTTCGCACCTCGCGGCGAGCGATTCGGCGGGGCATGACGCATTCACCCGCGAACAGGGTTTTTTGTTCAAAAAAATGTCTGATACGATTTGTAAATCGTTGAAAATCAATCCGTTGCGCCATATTTTGAACACGGGCGGCATCGGTCGCTGGCCCGAATTTCAGTTCGACATGGTGCGCCTCGGCATCGGTCTTTACGGCATCGGCACCCAAAATTTGCCCGCTGGGGCCGAACCGCTCCGCGCGGTGAACACGCTCAAAGCCAGCATTTCGCAGATAAAAGAAATCGCGCCCGGCGAGTCGGTCGGCTACAACCGGATGGGCCGCGCGGCGAAACCGATGCGCATCGCGACGATCAGCATCGGCTATGCCGACGGGCTGTTGCGGGCGGCCGGAAATGGCCGTTTTTCGGTTTTGATTCATGGAAAACCGGCCCCGACGGTCGGCAATATTTGCATGGACATGACGATGGTCGACGTGACCGAGATCGCCTCCGCACAGGCGGGCGACGAGGTAATCGTTTTTGGTGATTCGCACCCCGTGGAGCGGTTGGCCGAGGTTTTGGGGACGATACCCTACGAGATTTTCACCAGCATATCGGGGCGGGTGAAACGGGCATATTTTTTTGAATAATGGCCAACGGCAACCGCCCGTTTCAAGTTCATTCCTCGTCCGCCTTGATCGCATCAAAATCGAACAGCAACGAAAACCGCAACGTGTTGTCCAACGGGTTTCGCTGGTTCGTCGTCGGGACGAGGTAGCTGAAATTCATCCCGAAGACATTGTATTTCACGCCCAACCCGACGGTGAAATATTTGCGGTTGCCCTTCGAGCGCGGCTCGAAAAAATAGCCCGCCCGCACCGAAAACTGGTCGTCGTACCAGTATTCCGAGCCGATCCCGATGGTGATCTCCTTTATTTCCTCCGAAAACCCGCCCGGCGCATCGCCAAAAGAAGTGAACGCTCCGCGCACCGACGAGGCCTGTTTAAAATCAGGGACACCATCCAAGTCGGCATCGCAGGGGCGCGGCGTCGGGACCAAAAGTTTGTTGAGGTCAAAAGCAAAAGTGAGGCTGTTGAACTCGTCGAGCCGGGCCGTCCAATCGATGCCGAGGCCGAGGTTGGCGGGCAAAAATTCCTTGTTGACCGAGTTTGTGTAGGTGATTTTTGATCCAAGATTGGTCACGGCAACGCCGACGGTCAGCGTTTTTTCCTTTGAGCCGATGGGCGTTTTGTACAAAAAACCGAGGTCGGCGGCACCGGCCTTGCCCGGTTTTATGGGCGTGCCTTCGACAAATTGGCCGGAGGCGAGGTTTGAATAAATGAACTTCGCGGCCAGCGACGCGCTCAATTTTGGCGAAAGTTTGCGCGCATATCCGCCGGCCAATTCAAATTCATTGGGTCGCCCCGTGCCGAGGGGCTCGCCATTTTCGCCCGTAAAATTGATCTCGCCGAGCGAAAAATAGCGCACCGAAAAGCCAAGCGACTGCCTTTTATCGACCCGCGCATAACCGCTCAAATAGGCGAGATAAACGTCCTCCAAACCGAGGGCCCGCATCCACGGCGTGTAGGTCGCGCTGATGGCGAAGTTTTTTTCGGCAAAGGCCAATTTCGCGGGGTTGTAGTGCATCGAGTTTGCGTCGGTCGAGGTGGCGATGCCCACATCGCCCATGCCGCCGCCGCGGGCCTCCGGTTCGATCCGCAAAAACGGGACGGCGGAGGTCACCGCGTTCCCACAAGGATCGCCCGTGATTGGGTTGCGGCCATCGACGCACTCGACGATGAGGTTGGCGCATTGGTTGGTCTGCGCAGGGAGGGTGAATTTTACGATAATAAAAAGGGCAATCAGGAGGATGGGTACGCGGTTCGGCTTCATCTCACGATTTAAGTTTGTCCAAAAGTACGACGGCGGAAAGTTCGCCACAGCATTGCAGAACGCCGTTTTTTGCGTTTTATGGCGCGGGATTGTTTCGCCGCTGTCTTTTTTCGGACAAAATTTGGGTGCTTTGACGGGAGGGCCTTGATTTTTAAAATAAAAAAAAGGCCGCCCCCCTTTCGAGGAGCGGCCCATTTGGTTTTTCAAAAATCAATGCCGTTCGGCCTAAAATTTCCGCTTGATTCGATAAGAACCGGAGACTGTGTGGCCCATGCCGTTTTGGTCCTCAAAACTGCCGCCGAAAGTGCCGATCAAATATTGGCCAACAGCTGCCGGATAGCTTGTCATGTCCGTTTGGAGGGTGAAACTTGGCACCCCGTTTTTTGCCTCCAATCCGTTTCCGTAATAATATAGGAGTGGCAGGTCGTTTTCCGGCTGCGCATTGTGCTGAAAAGCGAAGCCCATATAATTTTGGTTCGCGGGGTTCGCGGGG
>JANOQP010000201.1:0-4345 GCA_031414895.1 Saprospirales bacterium | reverse complement strand
GTTTTGGGTTTGATAAAAAAGGGACTTTGAGCGGAGTAAATTGCCGCAAAGACGCGGAGGGCGCAATGGTTTTTTTACAAAATAGTAATTTGGTTCGCCCCGATGGGGCTATTCAAACTGGATTTTTACGAAAGTCCTTTCAAAAACTCCGCGCCCTCCGCGTCTTTGCGGCAGTTTTCGTTTCTACATTCGTCGCCAATTCGTCCGTTAATTTCATTTTTCAAGCCCCGAAAAATCAAAGCCCTGCGTTCTATCCCCCAAAATCACACCCGTTTTTATGAAGCAGATTTTACTCATCGCCGCCATTTCGATTTTTTTGTTGGAAAAAAACACGGCCCAGATTGTCGGTGGCCAGCAGACTTTTCAGTTCCTGAACCTGCCGAACACGGCCCGCGCTTCCGCCCTCGGCGGCCTCCAAATCGCGGTCAAGGACGACGACGCGGGTTTCGCCTGGTCCAACCCGGCCACACTCAACCCTTCCATGTCGGGGCAGCTTGTTTTCAACCACCATTTTCACCTTGCAGACCTGCAAAACGGGTATTTTGGCTACGCCCAAAACCTGAAAAAATACCATTTGACGACCCATTTTGGCGTTCAGTACATGCGCTTCGGCACGGTCAAAATGGCCGACGAATTCGGCCTCGTCACGGGCGAACTGAAACCCTCGGAGACCGCCGTCGCGCTCGGCGCGGGCTACCAACTTTATGAAAAAGTGACGATCGGTGCGAACCTCAAATTTGCGCAATCGAACCTCGGTTTGGCCAAATCCACCGCCATTTTGGGCGATTTGGCCGCACTTTACGCAGATTCTTCCGGTTGGACGGCCTCCGTGGTCTTCAAAAATATGGGCGGGATGGTCAATTTTTACAACGAAAAACGAGAGCCGATGCCCTTCGATATCCAGCTCGGCATCTCCAAAAGGCTCAAACATTTGCCCTTCCGTTTGAGCGTGACGGCGCACCATTTATATCAACGCGATGTGCGCTATGACGACCCGAACTTGCAGGCCGACAACACCGATTTTTTTGGCGAACAGCCCAAAGAATCGAAGCTCAAAACAGGCGTGGACAACCTCTTTCGCCACCTCAATTTTGGGGGCGAGTTCCTGTTTGGGAAAAAGGAAAATTTCAGGCTGCGCCTCGGTTACAACCACCTCCGGCACCAGGAAATGACGGTCCCCAATTTGCGCAGCCTCGCCGGGTTTTCGGGCGGCGTGGGCCTAAAAATCAGCCGCATCCGGGTGGATTTTGGGTATTCCTCGTGGCACTTGGCGGGCGGCTCGGTACATTTTGGGGTCTCGACGAACCTCGGCGAGTTTTTTTGAAACGGGGGTTTCCCTTTCAAGATGCCGCAAACCGCACCTATTTGGCAATTGCCGTGGGGCCACTGAACTGGGCCCGCAAATCAATCCTTTACGAACTTGCCCTCGCCCAACAGCCCGCCGCCGTTTTCCAACAGGCGCATGAAATAGACACCGCTTGCCAGTTCGGCGATATTTGTCTCAAAAGTCAGGCTGCCGTGGACGAGCGGCATCGGCATTTGGCGCACCAGACGGCCGTTTGCATCCAATATTTCGAGGGTCGCGTCGGTGCTTTTTACGGAAAAAATGGCCAACGTGAGTGCGTCGGCTGCCGGGTTCGGGTATGCCCGGACGGTGTTGTTTTGATAAAAGGCGACGGCCACGATGGGCGATCTTTCGGCGGTGCCATCGAAGTCGACCTGTTGGAGGCGATAATAGTTCATGCCCGCAACTGGTTGATTGTCAATGAATTGATAGCTTTTCGGCTCGGCTGTCGTGCCATTTCCGGCGACCCGGCCAATGTTGTTCCAATGGATCCCGTCGGTGCTTTTTTCAATTAAAAAATGCGAATTATTGACCTCGGTCGCAGTTTCCCAAAAAAGCAGGGCGCGGCTTTTTTCCAATTTTCCGATAAAGGAAACCAGTTCGACGGGCAAGGTTTGTGCAAGCAGCACGGACTTTTTGATATCGAGCCGGCCGTAGCCCCAAACCGGGTTCGGGATGGTCGTCGTCGGGATGCCGTCGCAAATTAGGGTGCTGGCACCGGGCAATGATTTTGCGCCGCCGTTCAGACGGGCTTCTATCAACGCGACATTTCCAATATAGCCCGGCACGGCGTCCAACAGGAGCGCGACGGCCCCCGCGACGTGCGGCCCGGCCATGCTCGTGCCTTGCAGGGTGGCATAGGTTGCGGACAGGTAGCTCGACAAAACCCCCACGCCGGGCGCAACGATCTGCGGTTTTTGGCGAAAACTGGTGTCCACCGAAACCTTCCCGCGACTGCTGAAACTGGCGATCCCGTCCGTGCTGGTCGATGCGCCGATCGAGTAGGCGGCCTCGTACATGGCCGCCGGGTCTTGGATGGTATGGCAGTTCGGGCCGCTGTTCCCGGCGGAAACTACGCAAACGGTCCCCGCATTTCGGAGGTTGATGAGCGAGGTGCGGATGATCCAATGGGTGGAACCGATCATCGTGTTGCACCCTTCGTCGATGGGGCAGCCCCAAGAATTGTTGATGACGTGCGGCCTTTTTGTCGGGTCCGGGGCGGTGCCGTTGATCTTCGTCGGGGCCAAAAACCATTGAAAACATTCGGAATAAGTGATCGGCGTGCCCCAACCGCGGTCCATATTGCGGCAGCCGATCCATTTTGCATCGGGCGCGACGCCGATATATTGGACATTTCCGGGGTCGGTGCTGTCCTTTCCGACCATCGTGCCGGCGGTGTGCGTCCCGTGCCCGTTGTCGTCGCAGGGCGTGGCCATATTATATGGACAGATCGTGTTGTCGGTTGTCCAATGGGCGTGCCGGGTATGAATGGCGTCGTGCCAGTTATAATCGTGGTCCTCTGCCGTGCCGTCCCAACCGCGATAGGCGTTTTTGAGCGCGGGATGGTCCCATTCATAGCCCGTGTCCGCGCCGCCGACGACGATGCCCGTGCCGCGAAAACCTTGCATCCAAACGCTGTCGGCCTTTATTTTTTGGACGCCCCAAGTGTAGGTGACCGCGTTTCGGAGGGTTGTCTCGATGATGCTGTCGTCGATTGGCTCGACGGGTTTTTCCATGAAAAAATTGGAGGAATGGATCACTTCCCGCACTTCCGGCAGCGCGGCGAGGGCATCGGCGAGCGCGGGGCTGCCCTTCACGGAGACGATATTGACGATCCAAAGCGGCTGCGGTTCGCCACCGAAAGCGCGGCAAATGTTCAAAACATTGCCCTGCGTGGCCGCCGCGAGCGACGAAAGCGTGCGGAAAACATATTCGCCCCGCGCGTCCCAATCCGGGATATTGACCGCGTCGCTGACATCGGCCTGCGCCGAAAGGATGACGATCATGTCCTGATCGTGGCCGCCCGATTTTTGGAAATCTTCGCGCAATTTTTGGGAAATCTTGCCCTGTGCGAAAAGGGTTTGGGCAAAAAGGAGGGCAGCGAGAACTGGAAGGAGCGAAATCCTCATTTGTCAAAACAGTTGAAAGCGTGGATAAAATGAGGCGATGACTTGAAGTCATCCCCTCATTTGGATGTACGTTTTGAGTGGATATTGGATGGGAGATGCCGCAAAATTCGCCCATCGCCAGCCCATTTTTTCTTTTTTGAAAATATTTTTAATAAATCTTCAAATTTTTTTCAAGAAAAATTTCAACCTAAACCATTGACAATCAAACGTTTAAAGAAAATTTCTGAACAATCCATAAAAAAGAACCGGGCAAAACTTGGTTCTATGTGTTGCAAAGTACTTGTCGATACCACATCTTTGCCCCATCAAATTTGACGAAACGGTCTTTTTTCATTTCACGCATAAAAACGCGCACCGCGCCATGAGAACAATCATCACCCTCCTTTGCCTTTTGATCGCCAACCTGCTCCGGCTGGCCGCCCAAAAACCGGCCCAGAACACGCCGCTCTTTGAAGAAATTGCCCGGATGGACAGCCTGCTTTTTGAGGCGGTCAACCAATGCGATACCGTCAAGTTTCGCTCGTTTTTGACAGCGGACAATGAATTTTACCACGACAAGGGCGGCCTCGCAAACCTCGAAAACACGCTGAAAAGCACCAAAAGGAATTGCGACGACGACCGCGAATCGACCCGCCGGACACTTTTGAAAGGGACGATGGAAGTTTTCCCCTGCCCCGGTTTTGGTGCCATGCAACTCGGAAGCCACCAGTTTTGGGTCACGCCAAAAGGTGGAAAAGAACAAGCTGGCGGCATTTTTCGCTTCCTCCACGTCTGGAAAAAAACGGACGACGGCTGGAAACTTGCCCGCATCATGAGTTATGACCACTGATAAAAAATACAATTTAACCCAAGTTGCGCGGTAGTCGCTCGT
>JANOQP010000200.1:0-3848 GCA_031414895.1 Saprospirales bacterium | reverse complement strand
CCTTTGAAATTGAACACCCTATCCTTACAGGATGACAGCGTGGTGAACTTGAAATTTGTGCTTTTTCAAAAATGTCCAGTAGTATGGATGTGAACTCGATTGGTTTTGCCATAAAGCAAACTGAGGACAGTTAAACCCGCCAATTTTGACATCAAAAATGGATGGACGATGGTTATTCGCCCATCCATTTTTTATCGAAAAAAAATCCGGCCATGCGCGTTTTAAACACGATTTTCACTCTTTTTCTCCTTTTTTCAATAAAAAACAACCTCGCCGCGCAAACTGCCGATTGGCAAAAAAAGGTCGCGCCGGCCGTTTTGAAGAAAGCGTCGGGCGGGCAAACCGTCCATTTTCTCGCCGTCTTTTCGGAACAGGCCGACCTCGCTGGTGCGAAAAATTTGCACAGCAAAGAAGCAAAGGGCCAGTTTGTTTTTGAAAAGCTCCGCGAGACCGCCGACCGTTCGCAGGCCCGCGCCCGTTTTTTTTTGCACGAAAAAAAGGCGTTCGCCAACAGCTTTTATGTCGCCAACCTAATGGCCGTCGAGGGCGATATTTCATTGATAAAAGCCCTCGTGGAATTTCCCGAAATTGCCCGCATCGAGCCAGATGCGGAGATGCGCCTACAATTTTTTGACGAAAAAAACACGGTTTCCGAACGCGGCCCTGAATGGAACTTGCAAAAAATAAACGCCGACAGCGTTTGGGCGATGGGCATCACCGGGCAGGGCGTGACCGTCGCGGGCGAGGACACGGGCTATGATTGGGGCCACCCTGCGATCCACGATAAATACCGGGGCTGGGACGGCGCGGCTGCCGACCACAACTACCATTGGCACGACGCGATCCACGAGTTTAGCCCGCTCGCGACGGATACTTTGAACCCCTGCGGCCTCAATTTGCAGGCTCCGTGCGACGACAACAGCCACGGCACCCACACGATGGGCTCGATGGTTGGCGACGACGGCGCGGGCAACCAAATCGGGGTCGCGCCCGGCGCACGATGGATGGCCTGCCGCAACATGGAGCGCGGCAACGGGCGGCCCTCCACTTATATCGAATGTTTCCAATTTTTCCTCGCGCCGACCGACCTCGCGGGCGAAAAACCGGTGCCGACCCGCGCCCCGCACGTCATCAACAATTCGTGGTATTGTTCCGTCGAGGAGGGTTGCGACAGCAGTTTTGCGCCGATAATCATGCAAACCGTCATCGAAAACCTCCAATTGGCGGGCATCGTGGTCGTCGTCTCGAACGGCAATTTTGGGCCAAATTGCGAAACCACGACTTTCGCGCCCGCTCTTTTCGCGCCCAGTTTTTCGGTCGGCGCGACCCGGCAGGACGATACGATCGCTGGTTTCAGCAGCCGTGGCGGCGTCAATTTTATGGGCAAAAATTATATCAAACCCGATGTTTCCGCGCCGGGGCAGTCCGTCCGGTCGTCCATCCGGGGCGGCGAATATGCCATTTTCAGCGGCACGAGCATGGCCGGGCCGCACGTCGCGGGGCTGGTCGCGCTCATCATCTCGGCCAATCCCGAACTTGCCGGGCAGGTTGAAATTATCCAAAATATCATTGAGCAAACGGCCGTCCGCAAGTTTTCGGAACAGGATTGCAGCGGTGTTTCGTCGGATATTTTTCCGAACAATGTATTCGGTTTTGGCCGGATCGACGCGCTCGCTGCCGTGAAAATGGCACGGGGGCTGCCGCATTTCGAGCCGTCCGCCGAGGTTTTCCCGAACCCGTTTTTGGACGAGCTGACCATCAAAACGGTCAATATTTTGGGGGAAATTTCCTTCCGCCTTTTCGACGCTGCCGGGCGGCTGGTCATTGAAAAAAAGGGGGACGTGGACCGCAGCCTTTCCAAAACATTCCCGGTTTCGAGGCTGAAATCGGGGGCCTATTTTTATCAAATAAGCTCACCAGCGGGGCGGTTTTCGGGGAAACTGGTGAAGGTTTAGGGAAAGTGGTTTGGAAACCGAAAAAAAGCACCTAGCTTTTGTACGGGCATAGGCACAGAGCGTTTCGGACGTATGCGCGACGCGGTTTTGGGAAACCAAATCAATAGCAAGTGGCGCTGTGGAATGCCTAAAAATCCGTAAGTCTGTCAAGGCTTGCGGATTTTTTGTTTATAAAGTGTCTGCTGCCAATTCCCGTCGTCCGGCCCTGATCTCTTCGGCATAAATCATTCGAAAATCACCCAACTCCTTTTTATAGATGAACATTTGGTTTCCAATTCGATTGGTTTCCAGTTTTCTTTCATCAAAATCTTTGACTATTTCCGGGATTCGCAAAAAGTCTTTTGGTACGACCACAATTTGCCCCCGGTTGTTCTCGGATGGCCCATTGCCATGGTTTTTAAAAATGTGGCGAACCGCAAAACTGTCCAAAACCCGCCTGAAACCCGACAGCCCTTGTCCCGATAATGCCGCCAATACTGAAAGTTCGGCGATGGTGGGTGGTTCGAACTCGAAGATGGCTTTCTCGTTGCCCTTGGCACGGCGCACGGTATGTATGAATTCAACAAGTTGGCTGTCCATCACCGTTTGATATTTAGTTTTTTGGGTTCATTTTTCACCGAGAAAACACCTGCACCCCATCATTATTGTTCGCCACGACCACCAGTTTTCGCCCGTTCGCGCCGCGCAAAACGACCACGCCCCGCGCCTCTTTGTCAGCCCGGATCCCACTTTTTGAATTGGAAATAAACGAAAAACCGCCCTTTCCATCACCCGAAAAAAGGGCCCCGACCGACGCATCGCACCGCCCGGTCTCGACCTCGATACCGTATTTGTTGCCGCCGACGAAAATATCGGGCAGCCCGTCGCCCGTCAGATCGGCGATGGCGGTGGCGAGGCCGGGCGCGACCTGCGCGGTCATCGGCAGCACATGGCAGGTGAAAATACCGTCCCGGTTTTCCCACCAACAAGTGGCCAGGGTGTTCGCCGAAACCTGTTGGGCGGCGTAGATTTTTTCCTTCGCAAAAAGGTCGTTGAGCGCGGCGTTCGCGTAGTCGCGGGCGTACAAAAACTTCTTTTTGAGCGACGGCATTTGTTTCAAAACAACGTCCTGCCGGGCCGTCGGGTATCGCTTCCCGTCCGGCTCGTACATCGTCAAAATCAGCTCGGTGCTGCCGTTTCCATCAAAATCGTTGTAAAAAATGGCCAACGGCTGCGTTTCCGAGGCGCGGAACCGGGTGTTCAGCCCAAAGTTCCCGGTCAAGAGATCTTGGTCGCCGTCGCCGTCTAGGTCGCCGACGGAGAGGCTTTGCCAAAGGCCCGCCGATTTTTCGAGGCCAAATTTTTTGGTGTGGTTTTTCAGTTTTCCGCCCTCCATTTTGAAGACCGAGACGGCCATCCATTCGCCGACGGCAATCAGTTCGGGCGAGGGGTCGGGGTCGAGATTGGCCCAATGGAGGCCGGTGACCATGCCCGCTTTTTCAAGGTCGCCCGCAATTTGAGCCGTCGCGTCGCTGAACTTTGCGCTGCCGCCCCCTTTTGAAGTTTCATTTTTCAAAACAAAGGACCGCGCCGCTTCGGGATAAATTTTCCCCAAACGGCCGCCCAAAAAGAGGTCGAGGTCGCCGTCGCCGTCAAAATCATGGGCGGCGGCGGCCTGAAATTCGGACAAGATTGCGGGGAGCGCGTCGGCTTTTTTCACAAAATCCCCTTTCCCGTCATTGACAAAAAGGCGCGGTTGCCAAGCCGCCGGATTGGTTGCCTCGTGGCCGCCGGACAGCACCAAAAGGTCGGCATCGCCGTCGCCGTCGGCATCAAAAAAGAGTGCACCGCAATCCTCGAACATCTTGTCGGCATCAAAAACGGGCTGCGACGACTGGCGGAAACTGCCGTTCT
>JANOQP010000199.1:0-2199 GCA_031414895.1 Saprospirales bacterium | reverse complement strand
CCCGCTGGGGCTAAAAGCACGTTCGAGTAGGGCAGTTTCTACCAACATTTCGCCCCTCTGGGGCTTGCGGTCAATTTGTACCTATATTTAAAACCCGTTCCTTACCAAGCTGTTGAAAAGACGCATAGAGCGCAGCGTTTTGAAAAACACACGGCTTGTTTTTCCAACAACGCCGCGTTGCCTGCGTCTTTGCGGCAACCGCGTGAACAGTTGCCGCGTTTTTTACCCGAAACTCAAAACTCGAAACTTTTTTTTAACCAAACCGATTGCACATGACACCACTTTGCCTCCATGCAAAACAGCTGTTCGTGGCCACTTTCACGATGGCCATTTGCCTGTTTCCCTCCAGTTTATTTTCCCAAAATAGTTGCCCCGGCTGTTTGACCAGCCTTCCTACGGGACTTCCCGCTGACACGGTTTTTTTGGGGAAAATCCCGAACGGCAGCCAAAACCAGCCCTTTGCCGCCGATATTTCCTTCAGGATGCCGAAAACAACCAACCCGGTCCACGCGGCGGATTCGACGGTCCCGGCGGGTTTCCCCATTACAAAAATCAAGGTTTTGTCGGTCACCGGCCTCCCACCTGGACTGGATTGGACGCCGAGCAAGACCGTTTTCGAGACCGGGAACGGCGACACGGACGGCTGTTACAAAATTTGCGGCACGCCGCTAAAAGCCGATTCGTTCAAAATTTTGGTCAATTTGGAAGCGACTGTTTTGTTTTTGACAAAAAACGCCTCGTTCTCGATGAAAATGTTCGTCGAACCAGCCGTGCAGGCGAACGACGGTTTTTCGATGATCGGCTTTGAAAGTTGCGGCCCAACGACCGTTCAATTTCAAAACAACGTGCCGAGCAACGGCAACCCCAATTTTTCATACGCCTGGGATTTTGGCAACGGCCTCACGACGACCGCCGAAAACCCGATTGCGCAAACGTATTCGCAGCCCGGTTTTTACCCGATAAATTATGTCGCGACCATCGACACGGCGCCGCATAAACTGTTGGCGGTCAATGTGTTGGCCCTCGGTTGCAACGATTTCAACTTCCCGCCCGTCTCGAACGGCCCGCCAGATGTCTATATTTTGGTAAAAAACGCGGCGGGCCAAATCGTCTTCGACAGCGGCGATGACATCCCAAACGTGACGCCGCCCGAAATTTACACGGTTCAACATGACCTGTTGGCCGATGAAAATTATACGCTCGAAGTTTGGGACGACGACAGCGGACTTGCCGGGGCCGACGACCTTTGCGGCATCATCAATTTCACGACAGCATCGAACGGAATGGAGTTGCAAAATGGGGAATTGAAAGCGTCTTTTGACTTTTTTCACCCCATTTTGGAGGTCAAAACGACCGATACGGTGCGGGTTTTTGAAATCCCGCAAAAGCCACTGGTGGAAATTTATCCCGAAAATTCAGTCTGTCTCGGCGATACCATTTCGCTCGTCTCGCTCAAACCGACGGGCAACCAATGGTACAAGGACGGCCTCGCCATCGCAGCGGCGACCAATTATTACCATTCGACGACGGTCGGCGGTAATTTTCACCTGATATATACGACCGCCGACGGCTGCACGGCGACCTCCGACACCGTCGCGCTCTCGATCAAGCCGCTGCCCGCCGAGCCGAAATTCTACATCGCGCAAAATGTGCTGACGCTCCTCGCGCCCAATTTGCTCCCAGCAAATTATGAGCTCCAATGGTTTTTTGACGGTTCGCCCGTCGTGGGGCAGGTCGATTTTGACCTCTGCGCGGGCGTTTCGGGAATGTACGCGCTCGAATTGACCGACCTTGAAACGGGCTGCACCAACCATTTTGAGCAAAATGTCATCATCGACCCAAATGTGGATTGCACCACAAAAATTTTGGACAAATTGGAACGGCCCGACCGGCCGTTCGACATTTTCCCGAACCCGACGACCGGGGAAATGTGGCTCCTCACCAAAAACGAGGGCCTCGGCCTTCTCGAAATCTCCGTTTGGACGACCTCCGGGGCGCAGCTCGGCGACGCTATTTTCGCCCAAAACGATTCGCCGACGGGGCTTTCCATCGACCTTTCTAGCCTGCCCGACGGCTTTTATATTTTAAAAATCAGGACACCGGACGGACAGGTTTGGGTGGAAAAAATTGTTTTGAGGCGTTGACCCAAACCCAAAATTTGAACATTGCCGGGGCATAAAAACCCGTCAATCATGCCTG